>NZ_BAAGDE010000016.1:0-106542 GCF_054660795.1 Mycobacterium sp. MUNTM1 | reverse complement strand
GCGATGGCGGTGATCGTGTGGGCGTTGGCCGGCGAGCAACCGGTCTTCCAGGCCACCAACGCCGGCACCGACCGCGCGCCCGTCATGCCGACGAGCTCGTCGCGCTCGATCTCGGCCACGATCTCCACCATGCGCCCATCAATCGCATTGCGCTGACCGGTCAACTGCGCCAGCTCCTCGAACAGCACCTCGAGACGATCCTTAGGGCGCACCTCGACGCTGGCTGCACTCGCGGTCGGGGACATGACGACATCATCGCAGCCACCTACGACAACTCCCGGTCCGCAATCCGCGCCGGTGCCCGATCGCGCACCGTCCACCCCACAAAACCACACGACCTGCACCGCGGTCGCTCAGGAAACGGACGAAAGCGATCGCCTCACGCGGACTGCTGTCACAAACGAAATGCCATGGGGTAGTCGCGGTTTGACAGACCCCGACGAGTGCTCCGTCAATGATCCGATGCCGCTCGAAGGAGGCGGTCGACGGGTTCGAGCGCGTCACGGGCAACCCAGTCCATCGGAAAAGGTCGCAGACGCCCGCGCAGAACGTATGTTGAAGATCTGATCCGGAGGAGGGGGTATGTGCGGTCGCCGACGTCGATAGGAGAACGGCAGCCATGACGGTAGACAATCCAGTCGACGTGCCCGAGGCCGCGGCCGATCTGATCGCGCTGCTCGCCGACGAGGGAGTCGCGCACTTCTTCATCAACCCCGGAACCGATTCCGCGCCGATCCAGGAGGCGCTGGCCGCGGCGCGCGCCTCCGGCACGCCAAGCCCGCAGGCCGTGTTGTGCGTGCACGAGAGCATCGCCCTGGCGGCGGCCATCGGTCATCACATGGCCAGTGGCCGGCCGCAGGCGATCATGGTGCATGTCGACGCGGGGACGCTGAACCTGGGCTGCCAGCTGCACAACGCGCAGCGCAACGGAACTCCGGTGGTGATGTTCGCCGGGCGCACTCCCTACAGTTCGGCGCCGCAGGTGCGCGGTCACCGCGATACCTACATCCATTGGCAGCAGGAGCAACTCGACCAGCCGGCCGTGGTGCGCAACTACGCCAAGTGGCACATGGAGGTGCCCCGCGGCCGCGAGCTCGCCCCGATCGTACGTCGGGCGTTCCAGGTCGCCCAGTCCTGCCCGTCGGGTCCGGCCTACATCATGCTGCCGCGAGAAGCGTTGATGGAACCAGGTGTCGGCGCGTTGCCGCGCCGGTTGCCGCCGGCCGTCCCGCCCGGCCCGGACCCGGGCGCGCTGGGACGGTTGGCGGGAATCCTGGTGGCGGGCAAGCGGGTTGTCATCGTCACGTCCAGGACCGCCGCCGACCCGGGGACCGCGACCGTGCTGGCCCGCATCGCCGAGCTGCTCGGCGCGCCGGTGGTCGATCAGGGCGACCGCGCCAACCTGCCGCCGGGCCATCCGCTGCACGTGGTCGGCGACGCCGCCCCGCTGGAAAGCGCCGACACCGTGCTCGTGCTGGACTCCGAGGTGCCCTGGGTGCCGTCGGAATTGGCCCCGCCCGCGCAGGCCCGCGTGGTGCAGATCGACGGAGACCCGGTCAAGCCGAGCATGCCGCTGTGGTCGTATCCGGTCGAGGTTGCGCTGACCGCCGACACCCGCGTCGCGCTGCTGCTGCTCGAGCAGACGCTGCTGCGGCTGGCCACCGACGAGTTGCGGGACAAGTGGGCCGCGCGCCGGCAGGAGGCGGAGGCCGAGACCGCCGAACGCGGCCGCGAAGGGATCCGCCGGGCCGCCTCCGATCACCCGGCGGACGCCCCCGATGCGATGCTGGCCGCGCTGGGCCGCGCCCTGCCCGACGATGCGGTCGTGGTCCAGGAGGCCGTCACCAACCGGGCCGCCGTGGCCCGGCAGGTGCGCCGGGCTCCCGGGCACCTGTTCGACACGGGCGCACCGGCTTTGGGCTGGGCGCTGGGCGGCGCGTTCGGGGTCAAACTCGCGCGGCCGGAGGCGCCCGTCGTCGCCATCTGTGGAGACGGTTCGTTCAACTTCGGCGTGCCCACCGCCGCGTTATGGTCGGCGCATCGCCACGGCGCGCCGTTCGTCACGGTCGTCTTGAACAACCGGTCCTACCTTGCCTCCAAGCTGCCGGTCATGGGGTTGTACCCGGACGGAGTGTCGGTGCGGGAGAACGACTTCGGCGAAACCCGGCTCACTCCGGACACCGACTACGCTGCCCTCGCCAAGGCCTGCGGCGGCAGCGGGCGCAGCGTGCACACGCCGGCGGAGATGGGCGAGGCCCTCGGTTGGGCGCTCGCCGAGGCGGACCAAGGCCGTTGCGTCGTGCTGGACGTGCGGTTGCCACAACCCTGACGCGGTCAGTGACGATGTTCGGTTTCGCCGGCCTCGGGGGAGCCGCCCATCATGCGCGCCATCGGCAGGCCCCCGGACGTGACGAACCGGGCGACCAGGATGGCCGCGAGCGCCAGGAACGCGATGTTGAGCCAGGTCGTGTAGTTCCAGGAGATCGACGCCTCGGTCACCGTCGCGTTGCGTTGCGCGGGAATGAGATTGGTTGTGCCGAAGATCAATTCGACCAGATACCCGGCGGCCACCATCGCGGCGTAGAAGGTGCCCAGCAGCGTCAGCATCATCTTGGTGCCGTAGTACTTGCGGTAGATATTGAGGATCGGGAGGATCAGCAGGTCGGCGTAGATGAACGCGATGACGCCGCCGAAGCTGATGCCGCCGTTCCACAACACCGCCGCCAGCGGGACATTGCCGATGGAACACACGAAGGACACCATCGCCACGATCGGCGCCACAATCGGTCCCCATATCGCCGACAGTCCCGGGTGATCGGCCAAAAAGAAGATCTGCCAGAACTTTTCGGGGACCCAGGCCCCGATGGCGCCCGCGATCAGCAGACCCAAAACGAGGTCGCGCAGGATCGCCAGCCACTCCATCACAAACACGTGCGAGACCGAGGTCAGGCCCGCGGGGGAGAACAGCCGGCGCCAGAACGAGCCTTCCCCCTGGATGGACATGTCCATGGCGGCGTGGCCTTCCATCGAGCCGGCGATTCCCCGCTCCGCCTGCTCGCGGGCGGCGTCGACGAGTCGTGATCGGACGAACAGCCGGAACAGCACCGCCAGCACCAGGATCATCAGCGGGCCGCCGACGAACTCGGCGGCGGTGAACTGCCAGCCCATCAGCAGCGCCAGGATGATGCCGAGTTCCACCACCAGGTTGGTGGACCCGATTTGGAACGCCATCGCGGCCGTGAAGTCCGCGCCCTTGCGGAACAGCGATCGCGCCAACGCCACCGCGGCGTACGAGCACGACGACGACGCCGCTCCCAGTCCGGCCGAGACCGCGAGGGTGCGCGGCCGGTCGTCACCCAGCAGCGCCACGATCGTGGCGCGGCGCACCACGGCCTGCACCACCGCCGAGAGGGCGAAGCCCAGGATCAGCGCCCACAGGATTTCCCATGTCATCGAGCCCGCGAGCGCCAACGCGTGTCCAACCGCTGATAGCACCGTCACTGTGTCCTTACCTTTCCTCCTGCGGGAGACGAGTCGCTTCGAGGGCACCCAACGGTGAAGTATATACCCCATGGGGGTATAGCGCGCGGACTGAAGACGACGGCTCGGATAGTGCCCCCGCCGACCGCGACCTAGAATCGCTGGCAAATAGCCGGGTCCCGGCGCGTCGACGCAAACGCCGGGCTTGCGCCCAACCCGCGTCGGCGGGGCCCGGCGGCAAATATGGACGAACCACCCCGCGCGGCCGCCGTGGCCGCGGTAACAGCCTGAATGGGCGCTTCTGCGATGACACCGACTTGCCGCCGGCCGGCCAGAAACACCGGACCAGGGCGTTTGGGGCGCCCCGAACGGGCAAATACCCGACACACCGACGTCGCCACCGCAGTCACAGGGACATCACCAGGCACACTAGTAACAACAGGATCTTTGCAGACGCCAGGAGGGTATGGCCGTGTATCGAGTCTTTGAGGCGCTGGACGAACTCAGCGCCATCGTGGAAGAAGCCCGTGGCGTTCCAATGACGGCCGGCTGCGTGGTGCCTCGCGGCGACGTGCTGGAGTTGATCGACGACATCAAGGATGCGATCCCGGGCGAGCTGGACGACGCCCAGGACGTCCTGGACGCACGCGACTCCATGCTGCAGGACGCCAAGACGCACTCCGAGTCCATGGTGTCCTCGGCGACCACCGAGTCCGAGTCGATGCTCAACCACGCCCGCTCGGAGGCCGACCGGCTGCTGTCGGACGCCAAGGCGCAGGCCGACCGGATGGTGAGCGAAGCGCGCCAGCACAGCGAGCGGATGGTCGGCGAGGCCCGCGAAGAGTCGATGCGCATCGCCACGGCGGCCAAGCGCGAGTACGAGGCCAGCGTCGGGCGCGCCCAGGCCGAGGCCGACCGGCTGCTCGAGAACGGCAACATCTCCTACGAGAAGGCCGTGCAGGAGGGCATCAAGGAGCAACAGCGCCTGGTCTCGCAGAACAGTGTGGTGGAGGCGGCCAACGCCGAGGCCACCCGGCTCATCGACTCGGCGCACGCCGAGGCCGACCGACTGCGCGGCGAATGCGACATCTACGTCGACAACAAGCTCGCCGAGTTCGAGGAATTCCTCAACGGCACGCTGCGGTCGGTGGGGCGCGGTCGTCACCAACTGCGGACGGCGGCCGGCACCCACGACTACGCGGTGCGGTAGCCCGTCGCGGCTGTTTGCCGGGCGGGCGCGCCCTGGAATTATGCGGTCAGCGCCGTAGGATTTCCTTTTATGACGCGGCAGCACAGCACACCATCGACTCGGTCACGCCTGGCCGCGCCGATGGCGTTCGACATCACCCGGCTCGGGCGCCGCCCGGGGGCGATGGTGACGTGGCAGAAAACCGTGCCCAGTCCGTCGCGCATCGGGCTGGACATGATCGCGATCGAGGCGGACGCCCCACTGGAGCTAAATCTGCAGATCCAATCGGTGTCCGAGGGCGTCCTGGTGACCGGAACGGTGACCGCGCCCACCGCAGGCGAGTGTTCGCGTTGCCTGACCAAGCTCGAGGGACAGGTGCAGGTGCGGCTCACCGAGCTGTTCGCCTACCCGGACAGCACCACCGAGGCGACCACCGAGGAAGACGAGGTGGGCCACATCGTCGATGACGTCATCGACCTCGAGCAGTCGATCGTCGACGCCGTGGGACTGGAACTTCCGTTTGCGCCCGTCTGCTCGCCGGACTGCCCCGGGCTGTGCCCCGAATGCGGTGTTTCGCTGGCCGCCGAGCCGGAGCACCAGCACGATCGCATCGATCCGCGGTGGGCCAAGCTGGCCGGCATGTTCGGCACCGAGTCGGACGCGCCGCGGGGTGAGCGGTGAGTCCGCGCCAACCGCTGCTCGACGCCCTCGGGGTTGAGCTGTCCGAGGAACTGCTGTCCCTGGCGCTCACGCATCGCAGCTACGCCTACGAACACGGCGGCCTGCCGACCAATGAGCGCCTGGAATTCCTGGGCGATGCGGTGCTGGGCCTGACCATCACCGACGAGCTGTACCACCGGCACCCCGAGCGCACCGAGGGGGATCTGGCCAAGTTGCGGGCCAGCGTGGTCAACACCCAGGCGCTGGCCGACGTCGCGCGCAAGCTGTGCGACGGGGGCCTCGGCGTCCACCTGATGCTGGGGCGCGGGGAGGCGAACACCGGCGGTGCCGACAAATCGAGCATCCTGGCCGACGGCATGGAATCGCTGCTGGGCGCGATCTACCTCGATCACGGGATCGACGTTGCGCGCGAGGTGATTCTGCGGCTGTTCGGGCCACTGCTGGACGCCGCGCCGACGCTGGGGGCGGGCCTGGACTGGAAGACCAGCCTGCAGGAGCTGACCGCGGCCCGCGGCATGGGCGCGCCCTCCTACGTCGTCACCTCCACCGGGCCCGACCACGACAAGGAATTCACCGCGGTCGTCGTCGTGGCGGAGACCGAATACGGCACCGGCGTGGGCCGTTCCAAGAAGGAGGCCGAGCAGAAGGCCGCGGCCGCCACCTGGAAGACGCTCGACGTGCTGGATCCCGCGGGGAAAACCAGCGTCTAGATGCCCGAACTGCCCGAAGTCGAGGTGGTGCGCCGCGGCCTGCACGCCCATGTCGTCGGCAAGACGATGTCGGCCGTCCGGGTGCATCACCCGCGCGCGGTGCGTCGCCACGAGGCCGGACCCGCGGACCTCACCGCCCGGCTGTTGAACGCGCGGATCACCGGCACCGATCGCCGCGGCAAGTACCTGTGGCTGCTGCTCGACACGGAACCCGCTGGGCGGGAAACGGATACGGCGCTGGTGGTGCACCTGGGCATGAGCGGACAGATGCTGCTGGGGAAGGTGCCGCGCGCCGACCACGTCCGGATCTCGGCGCTGCTCGACGACGGCACCGTGCTGAGCTTCGCGGATCAGCGCACCTTCGGTGGGTGGATGCTCGCCGACCTAATCGAGGTGGACGGAAGCGTGCTGCCGGAGCCCGTCGCACATCTGGCGCGAGACCCGCTGGACCCCCGCTTCGATGCGGATGCGGTGGTGAAAGTGTTGCGGCGCAAGCACTCCGAGATCAAGCGACAGCTTCTCGATCAGCAGGTGGTGTCCGGCATCGGCAACATCTACGCCGACGAGGCGCTGTGGCGCGCCAAAGTGAACGGCGCCCGGATCGCCGACACGCTGAGCCGCAAGCAGTTGATCGCCGTGCTGGACGCGGCCGCAGAGGTGATGCGCGATGCGCTGGCCCAGGGCGGGACCTCGTTCGACTCGCTGTACGTCAACGTCAACGGCGAATCCGGATACTTCGACCGATCGCTGGACGCCTACGGCCGCGAGGGCAAAGCGTGCCGCCGTTGCGGGGCGGTGATGCGCCGGGAGAAGTTCATGAACCGCTCGTCGTTCTACTGCCCCAAATGCCAACCGCGGCCCCGTGTTTGAGTGTCCGCTCAATCGAAGATGTCGTAGCGCAGCGTCCCGGTGGGCAACGCCGGGTCCACGAACCACTCGTGGCTGAACAGCGCACCGAACACCTGGGGCGGTAACCGCAGCAGCAGCCCGAACACCTTCGCGACCAGGCGGGAAGCGCCGATCTGAGAACGGTGCGCTGCGAATGCGTCCCGCTTCTGGCGCGCAAAGCGAAAGACGTTGACGCGGTGGGTGATTGTGGCCCGTGGCGCGTACGCGCCGCGGACGATGTTGCGCTCGTACGGTCCGGGCAGCCGCAGCAGGTGGGCGACATCGCTCACGCGGAGCAGCATTTCGCGCGGCATGGTCACCTCGAGCACCCGCGGGGTGGCGGCGAGTTCGGCGGCCCGCTTGCCGACGTGGTGCACCTGGACGTGGTCGCGGTGGCCGTATCCGCCGTTGGGCTGGTAGCTGAGCAGCAGGTCGGCGTGCTCGTCGCGCAGGATGCCGGCCAGCCGCCCGGCGGCCTCGTCGAGATCGGCCCGCCCGAACCGGGTGCGCCCCGGTGGGTCCGGATAGAACAGCGGGCCGTAGCCGCTGTCGGCGTAGCCGAGGCACTCCACTCGGTGCGCCCCGAGAATCCTTGCGCTTCGGCGTAATTCGTCGAGCCGGTGGTTGCCGTCCTCGTTGTGGACGCGCCCGTCGGTGGCCGTGACCACGACCACGCGGTGCCCGGCCGCGGCAGCCCGCGCCAGGGTTCCACCGGTGAGCACGACCTCGTCGTCCGGGTGGGCGTGGAAAGCTACCACGGTGGCCATGCCAAGCAGTATGCCCGCGCGTCCAGGTTCGCCTCGCCCGGTAGAAATAAGCCATGGCCGAACTGTGGGTGGAACGCACCGGAACTCGCCGCTACACCGGATACAGCTCGCGCGGGGCGCAGGTGCTGATCGGCTCCGAGGACGTCGACGGCATGTTCACGCCCGGTGAGCTGCTCAAGATCGCGCTCGCGGCGTGCAGCGGGATGTCCAGCGACCTGCCGCTGGCCCGCCGGCTGGGTGACGACTACAAGGCGGTCATCAGGGTCTCGGGTGCCGCCGACCGCGAACAGGAGCGCTACCCGCTGCTGGAGGAGACCCTGGAACTGGACCTGTCGAGCCTGGGCGACGACGAGCGGGAGCGCCTGCTGGTCGTGGTCAACCGGGCCATCGATCAGGTCTGCACCGTCGGGCGCACCCTCAAGTCCGGTACCTCGATCAACTTCGAGGTGGACTCCGAGGCGAACAATGTCGGAGCCTGACACCCGGCTCACCGCCTGGGTGCACGGCCGGGTCCAGGGGGTGGGTTTCCGCTGGTGGACGCGCTGCCGCGCGCTGGAACTGGGGCTCACCGGTTACGCGGCCAACCAGGCCGACGGCCGCGTCCTGGTGGTCGCCCAGGGTCCGCGGGCGGCCGGCGAGCAGCTGCTGCACCTGCTGGAAGGCGGCACGGCCTGGCCGTCGCGGCCCGGTCACGTCGACAAGGTGGTCGCCGACTGGTCGCCAGCCCAGGAGCGCTTCGAGGGATTCGTCGAGCGCTGACGGGTGCGTTCGGGCGCTTTGTGGCGTGCCCCGGGGGCCTCATCTGTCACGCCGACGCCGGCCACACGCCCCTGTCGCCGTGGCTGATGTGGCCACTGTGACCAGTGCGCCGACCGCTCGGAGCCGGGCTCGATTTCGCGCCCGCCGACACCCCTCGGTGAAGCCGTCCGGGTCGATTTGAGCGGTAGTCTGGCTCGCCGTGTACCTCAAGAGTCTGACGCTGAAGGGCTTCAAGTCCTTCGCCTCGCCGACGACTCTGCGCTTCGAGCCGGGCATCACCGCCGTCGTCGGGCCCAACGGCTCCGGCAAATCCAACGTCGTCGACGCGCTGGCCTGGGTGATGGGGGAGCAGGGGGCAAAGACCCTGCGCGGCGGCAAGATGGAAGACGTCATCTTCGCCGGGACCTCGTCGCGGGCCCCGCTGGGCCGGGCCGAGGTCACCGTCACCATCGACAACTCCGACAACGCGCTGCCCATCGAATACTCCGAGGTGTCCATCACGCGGCGGATGTTCCGCGACGGCGCCAGCGAGTACGAGATCAACGGCAGCAGTTGCCGTTTGATGGATGTTCAGGAATTGCTGAGCGACTCCGGGATCGGCCGGGAGATGCACGTCATCGTCGGGCAGGGCAAGCTCGATGAGATCCTGCAATCGCGGCCCGAGGACCGTCGCGCGTTCATCGAAGAGGCCGCCGGTGTGCTCAAGCACCGCAAGCGCAAGGAAAAGGCCCTCCGCAAACTCGACGCGATGCAGGCCAACCTGGCCCGGCTCACCGACCTGACCACCGAACTGCGCCGCCAGCTCAAACCGCTGGGCCGCCAGGCCGAGGTGGCCCGTCGCGCCCAGACCATCCAGGCCGACCTGCGCGACGCCCGGCTGCGGCTGGCCGCCGACGACCTGGTCAACCGGCAGGGCGAGCGCGAGGCGATCTTCGAGGCCGAGGCCGCCATGCGCCGCGACCACGACCAGGCCTCGTCGCGGCTGGCGGTGGCGTCCGAGGAGCTGACCACGCACGAGGCCGCGGTCGGCGAACTGTCGAGCCGGGCCGAGTCGGTGCAGCACACCTGGTTCGGGCTGTCCGCCCTGGCCGAACGGGTCGCGGCGACCGTGCGCATCGCCAGCGAGCGGGCACAGCACCTCGATGTGGAGCCGGTGGCCCCGAGCGACACCGACCCCGACGCGCTGGAAGCCGAGGCCGAGCAGGTCGCGGTCGCCGAGCGGCAGCTGCTCGCCGAACTGGCCGGGGCGCGCACCCGCCTGGAGGGCGCCCGCGCCGAATTGGCCGAGCGCGAGCGCGAGGCCGCCGAGGCCGACCGGGCCCACATGGCGGCGGTGCGCGCGGAGGCGGATCGCCGAGAAGGCTTGGCGCGCTTGGCCGGTCAGGTGGAGACGATGCGGGCGCGGGTCGAATCGATCGACGACAGCGTGGCGCGCCTGTCCGAGCGCATCGAACAGGCCGCCGCCCGCGCGCAGCAGGCAAAGGTGGAATTCGAGACCGTGCAGGGCCGGGTCGGTGAACTCGATCAGGGCGAGGTGGGTCTCGACGAACACCACGAGCGCACGGTGGCCGCGCTGCGGCTGGCCGACGAGCGGGTGGCCGAGCTGCAGTCCGCCGAGCGGGACGCCGAACGCCAGGTGGCATCGTTGCGGGCCCGCATCGACGCGCTGGCGATCGGGCTCGACCGCAAGGACGGCGCGGCGTGGCTCACGCAAAACCACGGTGGCACAGGGCTTTTGGGGCCGATGGCCAAGCTGGTCAAGGTTCGCTCCGGCTACGAGGCGGCGCTGGCCGCGGTGCTGGGATCGGCGGCCGACGCGCTGGCCGCCGAGAGCCTCGGCGCGGCCCGATCGGCCGTCGCCGCCCTCAAGGAGGCGGACGGTGGCCGCGCCGCGCTGGTGCTGGGCGACTGGCCCGCCGATCAGCCCCCGCCGCAGCCCGCCCCGGCGGGCGCGCGGTGGGCGCTCGACCTGATCGACGCGCCCGCGCGGCTGCGCGGCGCGATCACGGCGATGCTCTCCGGTGTCGCGGTGGTCGACGACCTGGACCAGGCGCTGGGCCTGGTGGCGGCGCACCCCCGGCTGCGGGCGGTCACGCTCGACGGTGACCTGGTGGGCGCCGGCTGGGTGAGCGGCGGCTCGGACCGCAAACTGTCCACGCTCGAGGTGACCTCGGAGATCGACAAGGCCGGCGATGAGCTGGCCGCCGCGGAGGCCCGGGTGGCCCAGCTGACCGCGGCGCTGTCCGGCGCGCTGACCGAGCAGGCCGCCCGTCAGGACTCGGCCGAGCAGGCGCTGGCCGCGCTCAACGAGTCCGACAGCGAGATCTCCGGGATGTACGAGCAGCTGGGCCGGCTCGGTCAGGAGGCCCGGACGTCCGAGGACGAGTGGAGCAGGCTGCTGCGGCAGCGCGAGGAGCTCGAGGCCGGCCGGACCCAGACCGTCGCCGAGGTCACCGAGCTGGAAACGCGGCTGCGCAACGCCCAGGAGACCCAGCACGCGCCGACCGAAGAACCCGTGAACCGTCAGGAGATCGCTGCGGCGACCGAAGCCGCCCGCAGCGTCGAGGTGGAGGCCCGGCTGGCGGTGCGGACCGCCGAGGAGCGGGCGAATGCGGTTCGCGGGCGGGCGGATTCGCTGCGCCGCGCCGCCGCGGCCGAGCGCGAGGCCCGACTGCGGGCCCAGCAGGCGCGGGAGGCGCGGCTGCGCGCCGCCGCGGTGGCGGCCGCGGTGGCCGACTCCGGGCGGCTGCTGGCGCAGCGGCTGAGCGGGGTCGTCGACGCCGCCTCCAAGATCCGCGATGCCCTGGCCGCCGAACGCCAGCAGCGGGCGACCGCGATGGCCGCCGTGCGCGACGAGGTGAACGCGTTGAGCGCCCGGGTGGCCGCCCTGACCGACTCCCTGCACCGCGACGAGGTGGCCAACGCCCAGGCGGCCATGCGGATCGAGCAGCTCGAACAGATGGTGCTCGAGCAGTTCGGCATGGCGCCGGCCGACCTGATCGCCGAATACGGCCCCGACAATCAGCTGCCGCCCTCCGACCTGGAGATGGCCGAATACGAGCAGGCCAAGGAGCGCGGCGAACAGGTATTCGCGCCCGCGCCGATTCCCTACGACCGTCCCACTCAGGAGCGGCGGGCCAAGCGGGCCGAGCGTGAGCTGGCCGAACTGGGCAGGGTCAACCCGCTGGCGCTGGAGGAGTTCGCCGCGCTCGAGGAGCGCTACAACTTCCTGTCCACGCAACTCGAGGACGTCAAGGCCGCCCGCAAGGACCTGCTCGGGGTGGTCGACGAGGTGGACGCCCGCATCCTGCAGGTGTTCAGCGAGGCCTACACCGACGTCGAACGCGAGTTCACCGAGGTGTTCACGGTGCTGTTCCCCGGCGGCGAGGGCCGGCTGCGGCTGACCAACCCCGATGACATGCTCACCACCGGCATCGAGGTGGAGGCCCGCCCGCCGGGCAAGAAGGTCACCCGGCTGTCGCTGCTGTCCGGCGGCGAGAAGGCGCTGACGGCGGTGGCGATGCTGGTGGCGATCTTCCGGGCTCGCCCGTCGCCGTTCTACATCATGGACGAGGTGGAGGCCGCCCTCGACGACACCAACCTGCGGCGGCTGATCTCGCTGTTCGAGCTGTTGCGGGCGCGCTCGCAGCTGATCATCATCACCCACCAGAAGCCGACGATGGAGGTCGCCGACGCGCTCTACGGCGTGACCATGCAGGGCGACGGCATCACCGCCGTCATCTCCCAGCGGATGCGTGGCCAGCAGGTGGACCAGCTCGTCACGACCTGATCGGCGGGCCGGCGCCATCGAGCGAGGGCCGGTGACCTGCCGGCACTGGGGTGCTTGAAACAATGTCAGCGTGTCCCAAGGTCTTTGGATCGCCCTCGCGGTCGTCGCTGCCCTGGTCGTCATCGTCGCGCTGGTCCTCGGCCTGCTGCGGTATCGGCGCCGCCGCATCAGCTTCTCGACCCGGACCGAGCCCGGGGCGATCGACCGGTCCGGCGGGTACACCGCGTCCTCGGGCATCACGTTCAGCCAGACCACGACGGCCGACCGGCTCGACACCACCGGTCTGCCCGCGGTAGGCGACGACGCGGCCATTCCGCGCGACGCGCCGCGGCGGACCATCTCCGAGGTCGAGCTCCCCGAGCCCGCACCCGAGCCCGAGGCCCCGGCGGCCCCGCCGTCTCCGGACGTTCAGGTCCCGCCCGCGCCGGAGGCCTCCGCACCCGAGGCACCGGCGCCCGAAGCCCCGGCCGGCCCCCAGATCGAGGAGATCGCGCCCCCCGAGGGCCGGCTGGAGCGGCTGCGCGGCCGGCTGGCCAGGTCGCAGAACGCGCTGGGCCGCAGCATGCTAGGGCTGATCGGCGGCGGCGACCTCGACGAGGATGCCTGGCAGGACGTGGAGGACACGCTGCTGATCGCCGACCTGGGCCCGGTGGTCGCCGAATCGGTGATCTCCCAGCTGCGCAGCCGACTGGCCAGCAGCGACGTGCGCACCGAGGCCGACGCCAAGGCCGTGCTGCGCGACGTGCTGATCAAGGAGTTGCAGCCCGGCATGGACCGGTCGATCCGGGCGCTGCCGCACGAAGACCACCCCTCGGTGCTGCTGATCGTCGGCGTGAACGGCACCGGAAAGACCACCACCGTCGGCAAGCTGGCCCGGGTCCTGGTCGCCGACGGGCGGCGCGTCGTCCTGGGCGCCGCCGACACGTTCCGCGCCGCGGCCGCCGATCAGTTGCAGACCTGGGCGTCGCGGGTGGGCGCGGAGGTGGTGCGCGGGGCCGAAGGCGCCGACCCGGCCTCGGTGGCGTTCGACGCCGTCGACACGGGCATCATCGCGGGCGCCGACGTGGTGCTCATCGACACCGCGGGGCGGCTGCACACCAAGGTTGGGCTGATGGACGAGCTCGACAAAGTTAAGCGGGTTGTAACACGGCGCGCCGCGGTCGACGAGGTGTTGCTGGTGCTCGACGCCACCATCGGGCAGAACGGGCTGGCCCAGGCCCGGGTATTCGCCGAGGTGGTCGAGATCACCGGCGCGGTGCTGACCAAGCTGGACGGAACGGCCAAGGGCGGCATCGTCTTTCGGGTGCAACAGGAACTCGGCGTGCCGGTCAAACTCGTCGGACTCGGGGAGGGCCCAGACGATCTCGCGCCGTTCGAACCGGCCGCGTTCGTCGACGCGCTGCTGGGCTGAAACCCCTTACACGGCGAGCGCGACGTTAATCCCGCCGAAACACGGTGGCACCATCGCCGAAACAACGATCTCGCAATGTTCTGGACAGGTCATCAGACGCATGTCTGGCGGCCAGTTGTGGGCCGACCGGAGGAGATTGCGAGTGACATACCCGATACTGGGCCAGCCCAATACCGGCGATACCGCCTGGATGTTGGCCAGTTCCGCGCTGGTGCTGTTGATGACGCCGGGTCTGGCGTTTTTCTATGGCGGCATGGTGCGCGCCCGAAGCGTTTTGAACATGCTCATGATGAGCATCAGCGCGATGGGCGTGGTCACCGTGCTGTGGGTGCTCTACGGCTATTCGATCGCCTTCGGCGATGACGCCGGCGGCGTCGTCGGAAAGCCGACCTCGTTCTGGGGCCTCAAGGGCCTCATCGGGGTCAACGCGGTGGCCGCCGATCCGAGCAAAGGCACTGCGGCAACGGACATCCCGCTGGCGGGCACCCTGCCCGCCACCGTGTTCGTGGCGTTCCAGCTGATGTTCGCGATCATCACCGTCGCCCTGATCTCGGGCGCGGTGTCCGATCGGCTGAAGTTCGGCGCGTGGCTGGTGTTCGCCGGCCTGTGGGCGACGTTCGTCTATTTCCCGGTCGCCCACTGGGTTTTCGCGTTCGACGGCTTCGCCTCCGAGAAGGGCGGCTGGATCGCCAACAAGCTGCACGCGATCGACTTCGCCGGCGGGACCGCGGTCCACATCAATTCCGGTGTGGCGGGCCTGATGCTGGCGATCGTGCTGGGCAAGCGGCGCGGGTGGCCCACCACGTTGTTCCGGCCGCACAACCTGCCGTTCGTGATGCTCGGTGCCGGACTGCTGTGGTTCGGTTGGTACGGGTTCAACGCCGGATCGGCCACCAGCTCCAACGGTGTCGCCGGCTCGACCTTCATGACCACTACGGTCGCGACGGCCACCGCGATGCTGGGCTGGATGCTCACCGAACGCATCCGCGACGGCAAGGCGACGACGCTGGGCGCGGCGTCCGGCATCGTCGCGGGCCTGGTCGCGATCACCCCGTCGTGCTCGTCGGTCAACGTGCTGGGCGCGCTGGTGGTCGGCCTGGTGGCCGGCGTGGTGTGCGCGCTGGCGGTCGGCCTGAAGTTCAAGCTGGGCTTCGACGACTCGCTCGACGTGGTCGGGGTGCACCTGGTCGGCGGTCTGGCCGGCACCCTGCTGGTGGGGCTGCTCGCCGCGCCGGAGAGCCCGGCCATCAACGGCGTCACCGGCGTGTCCAAGGGACTGTTCTACGGCGGCGGCTGGGCCCAGCTCGAGCGGCAGGCAGTCGGCGCGTTCAGTGTCCTGATCTACTCTGGGGTGGTTACGCTGATCCTGGCGTTGATCCTGAAGTACACGATCGGCCTTCGCCTCAACCCAGAGGCGGAAGCCACGGGTATCGACGAGGCCGAGCATGCCGAGAGTGGATACGATTTCGCCGTGGCTACCGGTTCGGTTCTCCCGCCCCGGGTCGCTGTGGCGGATACCCGCAACGGCCTGGAGGAGGAGCGAGTGGGCGACAAAGTGGAGGCAGAGCAGTCATGAAGCTGATCACCGCGATCGTAAAGCCGTTCACGCTCGATGACGTGAAGACCAGTCTCGAGGACGCGGGCGTCCTGGGGATGACGGTCAGCGAAATCCAGGGCTACGGACGGCAGAAGGGCCACACCGAGGTCTACCGGGGCGCCGAATACTCGGTCGACTTCGTGCCCAAGGTGCGCATCGAGGTCGTCGTCGACGACTCCATCGTCGACAAGGTCGTGGACAGCATCGTCCGGGCCGCGCGCACCGGCAAGATCGGTGACGGCAAAGTGTGGGTGAGCCCCGTGGAAACCATTGTGCGGGTGCGCACCGGCGAGCGTGGAACCGATGCGCTATGACATTCGCCGTCAATTGCTGATTCGACCCGGGCGGGCCGGGAGGGTATGACCCCGAACGACCCCGACTCGCCCGGGCATCTGGGCGGGACAGAAAGCGCCTGCGGGGCAGTCGATCTGGCTGCCTCGCGGCGCCAATTGCTGTCTGAGGGCAGCAAGCTGCACGCGGCCGAACTGCGGCACGCCTGGCTGGATCTGCACGAATCGTGGTTGATGGTCAAGGCCGCCGAGATCGGGATCACCGACGACAGCGGCTTCGCGGTCATCGGCATCGGCGGGCTGGGCCGCCACGAGCTGTTGCCGCATTCCGACCTTGATCTAATGCTGTTGCACGACAACAAGTCCGACGACGTACTGGGCAAGGTCGCCGACAAATTGTGGTATCCGTTGTGGGACGCCAACGTTCGGCTCGACCACAGCGTGCGAACCGTTTCCGGGGCCCTCGGCGTCGCCAATGCCGACATGATCGCGGCGCTGGGCATGCTGGACGCCCGCCACATCGCCGGCGACGCGCGGCTATCCGACGAGTTGATCGCCGGGGCACGACGCCAGTGGCGCAGCGCAATTCGCTCCCGGATGAACGAGCTCGTCGAAATGACGCAGGCCCGCTGGGACCGGTGCGGCCGCATCGCGCAGCGCGCCGAGCCGGACCTGAAGTCGGGTCGTGGTGGCCTGCGCGATGTCCAACTGCTCGACGCGCTGGGCGTGGCCCAGCTGATCGACCGCCACGGCATGGCGCGGCCGGAGTCGCCCGGCGGTTCCCTCGACGATGCCCACCTGACGCTGCTCGACGTGCGCACCGAGCTGCATCGGGTGTCGGGGCGCGGGCGCGATCAGCTGCAGGCCCAATACGCCGACGAGATCAGCGCCGCCCTGCACATCGGGGACCGATTCGACTTGGCGCGCAAGCTATCCGATGCCGGGCGCACCATCGCCTACCACGCCGAGACGGGCATTCGGACCGCCGAGAACGCGTTGCCCCGCCGCGGGGTGACGGCCCTGGTGCGGCGCCCCAAGCGCCGCCCGCTGGACGAGGGCGTCGTCGAATATGCCGGAGAGATCGTGCTTGCCCGCGACGCGCGCCCCGATACCGACGTGGGTCTGGTGTTGCGGGTGGCCGCCGCCTCGGCCGACACCGGGTTGCCGATCGGTGCCGCCACGCTGAGCCGGCTGGCCGCCAGCGCGCCGGAGATGCCGGTGCCCTGGCCGCGAGAGGCGTTGGACGACTTGCTCGTTGTGCTGTCGGCCGGGCCGACCACCGTGGCGACGATCGAGGCGCTGGACCGCACCGGTCTGTGGGGTCGGCTGCTACCGGAATGGGACGCCATCCGCGACCTGCCGCCCCGCGACGTCGCGCACAAATGGACGGTGGACCGCCACGTCATCGAGACGGCCGTCAACGCCGCACCGCTGTCCACCCGGGTGGCGCGACCCGACCTGCTCGCGCTCGGTGCACTGCTGCACGACATCGGCAAGGGCCGCGGCGTCGATCACAGCGTGCTCGGCGCGGGCCTGGCTCTCGAGATCGGGCCCAGGCTGGGCCTCCCGCCGGTCGAGGTCGAGCTGCTGGCGCAACTGGTCCGCCACCACCTGCTGCTGCCCATGGTGGCCACCCGCAGCGACCTCAATGATCCCAAAACCATTGAGCGCGTGGTGAAATCGCTGACCGGCGACGCGCTGCTGCTCGAAGTGCTGCACGCGCTGACCGAGGCGGATTCGAAGGCCACCGGTCCCGGGGTGTGGAGCGACTGGAAGGCCTCGCTGATCGAGGACCTGGTCCGGCGCTGCCGGCTGATGATGGCGGGGGAGTCGCTGCCTGAGGTGGAACCCGCGGCGCCGCAATATCTTTCACTGGCCGCCGATCGCGGCGTACACGTGGACATCAAGCACAGCGGCGGCGAACGCCTGGACGTGGTGATGGCCGCGCCGGATCAGCGGGGACTGGTCTCGAAGGCCGCCGCGGTGCTGGCGCTGAACTCGCTGCGTATCCATTCGGCCTCGGCCAGCACCGACGACGGCTTCGCCGTCGTCGAATTCGTGGTGTCCCCGCTGTTCGGTTCGCCACCCGAGGCGGGGCTGCTGCGCCAGCAGTTCACCGGCGCGCTGGCTGGCGATGTCGACGTGCTGGGCACGCTGGAGAAGCGCGACACCGACGCCGTCAGCGCGGCGACCAGCCGGGCCGGTGAGGTCCAGGTCGGCGTGCCCGTCACCCGGTCGAGCGCGCCGCCCCGCATCCTGTGGGTCGATTCGGTCTCACCCGACCAGTTGATCGTGGAGGTCCGCGCCATGGACCGCCTTGGCCTGCTCGCGCTGCTGACCCGCGCGCTGGAACGGGCCGGCACCGACATCGTGTGGGCGAAGGTCAACACCTTCGGGTCGACGGCGGCCGACGTGTTCTGCGTGACGGTGTCGGCCCAAGCCGCCGATGCCGCGGGCGATGCCGAGCACGGCGCGCGGGACGTGGTCGAGCAGAGCCTGCTGGCCGTGTTGGGCGGGCCCGCGGTCGAGGTGCTCGAGGAGCCCGTCGGCGACTAGCGGTGTGCGCTTACGAGTGCTCGGCGTTGAGTTGGCGCACGGCGTCGATGCGCGCCCGCAGCTGTTCGCGGCTCGCCGCGGCGATCGGGGGGCCCCCGCAGCGGCGCCGCAGTTCGTTGTGGATCCAGCCGTGCGGCTTGCCGGTGCGGTGATGGGCGATCGACACCAGGGTGTTCAGCTCGCGGCGCAGCTCCCGGAGCTGGCCGTGCACGGTGGCCGGCGGGGCCTCGACGCCCGAAAGGTGCCCGGCGTCCTTGTGCAGCTGGGCCCGCTTCTGCAGCTGCTCGTCCTGGCGCTGGTGCAGCAGCGCGCGCATCTGCTCGGCGTCGAGCAGCCCCGGGATGCCGAGATAATCGGCCTCCTCGTCGCTGCCGGCCGGAGCTGCGGTGCCGAACGAGGACCCGTCGAAGATCAGCTGATCGAGCTCCGCGTCGGCGCCCAGCGAGGTGAACCCCTTGTCCAGGTCGCTCTTCTCGTCCTGAGCCTTGGTGGCGGGATCGTTCTCCAGCGGGTCGCCCTCGGAGACGCGGTGCGGCTCGCCGAGCACGTGGTTGCGCTGGGCCTCCAGCTCGCTGGCCAGCTGCAGCAGGTTGGGCACCGACGGCACGAAGATGCTGGCGATCTCGCCCGGGCGCCGCGACCGGACGAACCGGCCGATGGCCTGGGCGAAGAACAGCGGCGTGGAGGCGCTGGTGGCATAGATCCCGACCGACAGCCGCGGCACGTCGACGCCTTCGGACACCATCCGCACCGCGACCAGCCAGCGGCTGGTGCTCGCGGCGAAGTCGCTGATGCGCGCCGACGATCCGGGGTCGTCGGAGAGCACCAGCGTCGGCGCCTCGCCGGTCAGCTTGGTCAGCAGGACGGCGTAAGCGCGGGCCGCGGTCTGATCCGAGGCGATGATCATGCCGCCCGCGTCGGGGATGTGCGTGCGCAGCTGGCGCAGCCGCAGATCCGCGGCGGTGATGACCGCGGGCATCCACTCGCCGGCGGGGTCGAGCGCCGTGCGCCAGGCGCGGGCGGTCTGCTCGGCCGACAGCGGCTCGCCGAGGCGGGCCGCGTGCTCCTCGCCGGCGCTGTCGCGCCAGCGGGCCTCCCCGGAGTAGGCGAGGAAGACCACCGGCCGGACCACGCCGTCGGCGAGGGCGTCGGTGTAGCCGTAGGTGTGGTCGGCCTGCGAACGCCGGATCCCGTCGGGACCGGCCTCGTAGGTCACGAAGGGGATGGGGCTGTCGTCGCTGCGAAAGGGCGTCCCCGTCAGGGCCAGCCGGCGGGTCGCGTCGCCGAAGGCCTCGCGGATCGCGTCGCCCCACGTCTTGGCGTCGCCGCCGTGGTGGATCTCGTCGAAGATGACCAGGGTCTTGCGCTGCTCGGTGCGCACCCGGTGCAGCGTCGGATGCGCGGCGACCTGAGCGTAGGTGACCATCACGCCGTGGTACTCCGGCGCGATCCGCGCGTTGCTGTTGGAGAACTTGGGGTCCAGGGCGAGGCCGTAGCGCTGCGCGGCCTGCGCCCACTGCACCTTGAGGTGTTCGGTGGGCACCACGACGGTGATGTGGTCGACGGCCCGCTGGCCGAGCAGTTCGGCCGCAACCCGCAGGGCGAACGTCGTCTTGCCCGAGCCCGGGGTGGCCACCGCCAGGAAATCGCGCGGCTGGGCGGCGAGGTACTTGACCAGCGCCCTGCGCTGCCAGCCACGCAGCACGCCGGTGCCGCTGGTGTCGCCGCGAACGCTGTCGGCCTGCGCCTGGATGCTGCTCAGCGGCACCGACACAGGCCCCCCGTTCGTTACTCGTCGACGCGACTGACTCGATTGAGTCGCGGCTGTGAAATCTAGCACGCCAACGCTTTTCGGCGCGGTAACGACTCGACTGGCTATCGTGTCGGGCTCACCGTTTCGCGGGTCTGCAGCCATTCATGGATGCGTCCGGCAACGTCGGCCCAGCCCGGTTCGAGCATCATGTTGTGGCCCATGGAGAAGAATTCCGGCTCGGTCCGGTAGGCGCGCGCCGTGTTGCGCACCTCGCGGACGCTGACGAAGCCGTCGTGCACGGCGCCCAGCACCAGCATCGGGGTGGTCACCCGCTTGGTCCGGACGCGGCGGACGATCGGGTCGGTCATGGCGGCGCGAACGCTCTCCGCCCCGGCCCGCTGCCGGCAGGACTCGACGACCTCCTCGGGCGTGTCGGCGCAGAACAGGTACTCGCGGGCCAGCGCCGGGGTGGCGAGGAATCTCAGTAGCGTGGGATCGCTCCACGATTCGATCGTCATCGACGGCCGGCGGCGCCACACCCGCAACGCCAGGGTGAGCACGCCCTGCGGCGGCACCGAACCCACCAGCACCGCGGCCGGGGCGGCGCGATCTTCGAGGTAGCGCTGAATCACGAAGCCGCCCAGGGAATGGCCGACCAGGACCGGCGCGCCGCCCAGGTCGTCGGCCACCGAACGGACGTCGTCGATGTAGTCGGCGATGGACACCTTCGGCAGCGGCTTGGCCGTCGGGCTGGCGCCGTGCCCGCGCAGGCTCATCGCGACCGCGCGGTAGCCGGCGTCGGCGAAGAAATCCAGGAAGTGTTCCCAGCACCAGGCGCCGTGCCAGCCGCCGTGCACGAAGAGCAGCGGCACCGGATGCGCTTGGCTGCAGGACCCTTTGCCGATCACCTCGAGCATGAGCTGACCTTTGCTGGCGGCGGACCGGCCGTCAAGCTCCCGCCCAGCGTCAGGCCAGCGTGGCGCCGGACTCCGAACGTCGCGCCAGCGTGACGCTCGCGCCAAACAGCCGAGCCACTAGGCTGGCGGGGTGTTTGAATCGCTGTCCGACCGTTTGACCGGTGCCCTTGCCGGGCTGCGCGGCAAGGGTCGACTGACCGACGCCGATATCGAGGCCACCACCCGCGAGATCCGGCTGGCGCTGCTGGAAGCCGACGTGTCGCTGCCCGTGGTGCGCGCCTTCGTCACCCGGATCAAGGACCGCGCCAAGGGCGCCGAGGTCTCCGGGGCCCTCAACCCGGCGCAGCAGGTCGTCAAGATCGTCAACGAAGAGCTCATCGGCATCCTGGGCGGACAGACCCGACAGCTGGCGTTCGCCAAGACGCCGCCGACCGTGGTGATGCTCGCCGGTCTGCAGGGTTCCGGTAAGACGTCGCTGGCCGGCAAGCTGGCGTCCTGGCTGCGCGGCCAGGGGCACACCCCGCTGCTGGTCGCGTGCGACCTGCAGCGCCCGGCCGCGGTGAACCAGCTGCAGGTCGTCGGTGAGCGCGCCGGCGTAACGGTGTTCGCGCCGCATCCCGGCGAGTCGCCCGGATCCGGGCCCGGCGACCCGGTCGCGGTCGCGTCCGCCGGCCTCGCGGAGGCCCGGGCCAAGCACTTCGACGTCGTCATCGTCGACACCGCCGGCCGGCTGGGCATCGACGACGAGCTGATGTCGCAGGCCGCGGCGATCCGCGAGGCGATCGATCCCGACGAAGTCCTGTTCGTGCTGGACGCGATGATCGGCCAGGACGCCGTCACCACCGCGGAGGCGTTCCGCGAGGGCGTGGGCTTCACCGGCGTGGTGCTGACCAAGCTGGACGGCGACGCCCGCGGTGGCGCCGCGCTGTCGGTCCGCGAGGTGACCGGCGTCCCAATCCTTTTCGCCTCCACCGGCGAGAAGCTGGAGGACTTCGACGTCTTCCACCCCGACCGGATGTCCAGCCGCATCCTGGGCATGGGCGACGTGCTGAGCCTGATCGAGCAGGCCGAGCAGGTCTTCGACGCCGAACAGGCCGAGGCCGCCGCCGTCAAGATCGGCAGCGGCGAGCTCACGCTCGAGGACTTCCTGGAGCAGATGCTGGCCATCCGCAAGATGGGCCCGATCGGCAACCTGCTGGGCATGCTGCCCGGCGCCGGGCAGATGAAGGACGCGCTGGCCCAGGTCGACGACAGCCAGCTCGATCGCCTGCAGGCGATCATCCGCGGCATGACCCCCGCCGAGCGCGCCGACCCGAAGATCATCAACGCCTCGCGGCGGCTGCGCATCGCCAACGGATCGGGCGTCACGGTGTCGGAGGTCAACCAGCTGGTGGACCGCTTCTTCGAGGCCCGCAAGATGATGTCGTCGATGCTCGGCGGCATGGGCATCCCGGGTCTGGGCCGCAAGTCGGCGACGCGAAAGTCCAAGGGAGCGAAGGGCAAGGCGGGCAAGAAGGGCAAGAAGGGCGGACGCGGCCCGACACCGCCGAAGGCCCGCAACCCGTTGATGCAGGGCATGCCGGCCGGGTTCCCGGACCTGTCGCAGATGCCCGAAGGCCTCAACGAGCTGCCGCCCGGCCTGGCCGACTTCGACCTGTCCAAGCTGAAGTTCCCGGGCAACAAGTAGCCGCCCGGTGCGCATGCACGTGCGGGGCGTGGGACTGCCCGACGAAACCGAAATCGAACTGTGGATCGTCGACGGCCGCATCAGCGCCGAACCGGTGCCGGGCGCCGACACCGTCTTCGACGGCGGCTGGATCCTGCCCGGGCTGGTCGACGCCCACTGCCACGTCGGGCTCGGTGAGCATGGCGAGATCCCGCTGGACGACGCGATCGCCCAGGCCGAGATCGAACGCGATGTCGGCGCGCTGTTGTTGCGCGACTGCGGCTCGCCCACCGACACCCGCAGCCTGGACGACCGCGACGATCTGCCCCGCATCATCCGTGCCGGAAAGCACCTGGCCAGGCCCAAGCGGTATGCGGCGGGTTTCTCGCGCGAGCTGGAAGACGAATGGCAACTGCCTGACGCGGTCGCGCAGGAGGCCAAGCGCGGCGACGGCTGGATCAAGCTGGTCGGCGACTGGATCGACCGCGGCATCGGCGATCTGGCGCCGTTGTGGTCCGACGATGTGCTCAAGGCCGCGATCGAGACCGCGCACGCCCACGGCGCCCGGGTCACCGCGCACGTCTTCAGCGAGGACGCGCTGCCCGGCCTGATCAACGCCGGCATCGACTGCATCGAACACGGCACCGGCCTGGACGACGACACCATCGAGCTGATGGTCGAGCACGGGACCGTGCTGGTCCCGACGCTGGTCAACATCGTGGAGAACTTCCCCGGGATCGCCGACGCCGCGGCGAAGTATCCGGCGTACGCGGCGCACATGCGTGACCTACACGCGCGCGGCCTGTCCCGGATCGCCGCGGCCCGCGATGCGGGCGTGCCGATCTACGCCGGCAGCGACGCCGGCACCATGGTGGCGCCCGGGCGCATCGCCGACGAGGTCGAGGCGCTCAAGAGCATCGGGATGAGCCCGACCGAGGCGCTGGGGGCGGCGTGCTGGGACGCACGCCGCTGGCTCGGCCGGCCCGGGCTCGATCACGGCGCCTCGGCGGACCTGTTGTGCTATTCGAGCGACCCGCGCTCAGGTGCCGCCGTGCTGAAAAGTCCCGATTTAATCATGCTGCGCGGCAAGATCTTTCGTTCACCGGCCTAGCCGCGCGTCGCGCCGCCATCGCGCGGCCGCCCGCCGCGCCGAGCTCACCGCGATTGCGGCCCCGACGCCGCCTGGTGGCGCACACTGACCACATCAGCGCCGAATACTTCCTGCAGTTTCGCTGAGAAAAGATTGCGAGTGATCGCTATCTAGGTTAGCGTTTCGGGCAGCGACAACATGGAGGAAACCATGGCCTACGACGTGATCATTCGCGACGGATTGTGGTTCGACGGCACCGGCAGCGCCCCGCTGACGCGCACGCTCGGCATCCGCGACGGCGTCGTGGCCACGGTCTGCGCCGAGCCGCTGGACGAGACCGGGTGCCCCGAGGTGATCGACGCGGCCGGCAAGTGGGTGGTGCCCGGCTTCCTCGACGTGCACACCCACTACGACGCCGAGGTGTTGCTGGATCCCGGGCTGCGCGAGTCGGTGCGTCACGGTGTCACCACGGTGCTGCTGGGCAACTGCTCGTTGTCGACGGTCTACGCCGATTCCCAGGACGCCGCCGACCTGTTCAGCCGGGTGGAGGCGGTGCCGCGCGAGTACGTCTTCGGCGCGCTGGATTCCAACCGGACCTGGTCGACGGCCGCGGAGTACATCAAGGCGATCGATGCCCTGCCGCTGGGGCCCAACGTCGGTTCGCTGCTTGGTCATTCGGACCTGCGCACCGCGGTGCTCGGGTTGGATCGGGCCACCGACGCCACGGCGCGGCCCACCGAGGCCGAGCTGGAGAAGATGGCCGGCCTGCTGGACGAGGCCCTCGACGCCGGTGTGCTCGGCATGTCCGGGATGGACGCGCCCATCGACAAACTCGACGGCGAACGATTCCGCTCGCGCGCCTTGCCGTCCACCTTCGCGACGTGGCGGGAACGGCGCAGGCTGATCAAGGTGCTGCGCAAGCGTGGCCGCATCCTGCAGAGCGCCCCCAACGTGGCCAAGCCCTCAACCGGAATGCTGTTCTTCCTTGCCAGCAGCCGGATACTCAACTGGGGCAAGGGTGTTCGGATGAGCATGCTGGTGTCCGCCGACGCCAAATCGATGCCGCTGTCGGTCTACGTGTTCGGCCCGGGCACTCGCCTGCTCAACAAGCTGCTGGGTGCCAGCGTGAAATTCCAGCATCTGCCGGTGCCGTTCGAGTTGTACTCCGACGGGATCGACCTGCCGGTCTTCGAGGAGTTCGGCGCCGGAACGGCGGCCCTGCACCTGCGGGACCAGTTGCAGCGCAACGAGTTACTGGCGGACAAGGAATATCGCCGCAAGTTCCGGCGCGAGTTCGACCGCGTCAAGCTCGGGCCGTCGCTGTGGCACCGTGACTTCCACGACGCGGTCATCGTCGAATGCCCGGATAAGTCGTTGATCGGCAAGAGCTTTGGCGCCATCGCCGACGAGCGCGAGCTGCACCCGCTCGACGCGTTCCTGGACGTGCTCGTCGAGAACGGTGAACGCAACGTCCGGTGGACGACCGTCGTCGCCAACCACCGCCCCAAGCTGCTGGACGCGCTCGCCACCGAAGGCAGTGTGCACATGGGCTTCTCGGATGCGGGTGCGCACCTGCGCAACATGGCCTTCTACAACTTCGGGCTGCGGATGCTCAAGCGCACCCGGGACGCCTACCGCGCCGGCGCGCCCTTCATGTCGATCGAGCACGCCGTGCACCGGCTCACCGGTGAACTGGCCGAGTGGTTCGGGATCGACGCCGGCACGCTCCGGCAGGGCGACCGCGCGGACTTCGTGGTGATCGACCCGGCCGGACTCGACGACTCCGTCGATGGCTATCACGAGGAGGCGGTGCCGTTCTACGGTGGCCTGCGGCGCATGGTCAACCGCAACGACGACGCCGTGGTCGCCACCGGGGTGGGCGGCGTGGTCGTCTTCGGCGGAAGCCACTCCAAGGGCGAATTCCGGGACGGCTACGGGCAATCCGTGCGGTCGGGTCGCTACCTGCGGGCGGGGGAGCGCGCCCGTCGGGAACGCGGCGCGCTGGGCGTCAGCGCCTGACATGGCGAGAACCCAGCAGCAGCGCCGGGAGGAAACCGTCGGGCGGCTCATCGACGCCTGCATCGCCACCATCGTCGAGGTCGGCTACGCCCGGGCGTCCGCCGCGGTGATCACCAAGCGGGCCGGGGTATCGGTGGGTGCGCTGTTCCGGCACTTCGACACCATGGGCGATTTCATGGCGGCCACGGCGTCCGAGGTGCTGCGCCGCCAGCTGGAGTCGTTCACCAAGCGAGTCGCCGAAATTCCAGCGATGCCGACCTCCCGGCCGGCGCTGGAAGCGGCGCTGGGGATCCTGCGCGACATCACCAGTGGCCCGACCAACGCCGTGATCTACGAGCTGACGGTCGCGGCACGCACCGACGAAAAGCTTAGGGACACCTTGCAACACGAGCTTGCGCAGTACGCGGCGAAGATCGACGACGTGGCCCGTGCGCTGCCCGGCATCGAGGTGTTCCCCGAGGACACCTTCCTGGTCCTGGTGGCGCTGATGCGCAACGTGTTCGACGGGGCCGCGGTGATCGAGGGGGTGTTGCCGCAGCCCGAGATTGCGGCCCAGCGCATTCCGGTGCTGATGGCGCTGCTGACCGCGGCGCTGCCGGATTCCTGACGAGAAGCTACAGCGAGCCGATGCTGGACTGCGGGCTCTGTGCGAATCCCCAGTCGAACAGCGACGCCGCCTGATCCCAGTACGTCGGCCCGCCCTCCTTGATCAGCCCGTACATCATGGCGATCACCAGCCGGCGGCCCCCGCGGGCGGCGGCCCCGACGAAGGTCTTGCGGGCGGCGTTGGTGAAGCCGGTCTTGCCGCCGATCGCGCCGGGATAGCGCTGCAACAGCTCGTCCTGGTTGGTAATGAGGTGGTCACCGTTGTCGCCGGGGAACATCGCCGACGGCTCGGCGGTGATTTGCGCGAAAACCGGGTTGGCCATCGCCGCGCGGAAGATGACCGCCAGGTCGTGCGCCGTCGACGCGCCCGAACCTCCGGGCCCGTCCAGGCCGGACGGCGTCGCGGCGTGCGTGTTGGTGGCGCCCAGCGAGGCCGCCTTGGCGTTCATCTTGGCCACGGTGACGTCCGGGCCGCCCAGCATGTGCGCCAGCGTGTTGGCGGCGTCATTACCCGAGACCAGCAGCAGGCCGTCCAGCAGTTGGCGCGCGGTGTAGGTGCGGCCCGGTTTGATCCCGACACAGTTGCACTCCACCTGGGTGTCGGCGACGTCGGCGACCACCGTGGAGTCCAGGCTCACCGAGTCCAGCACCACCTGGGCCAGCAGCGTCTTGATGGTGCTCGCCGGCGGGTGGGCGACATCCTGGTCACGGCCGGCCAGCACCTGACCGCTGTCGAGGTCGGCGATGATCCAGGTTCGGGCCGGCCCGTCGGGAATGGGGATGGAGCCGACCGGCTGCGAGTTGTCCGCCCAGGCGGTGGACATGGTGACGGCGGCGGCGCAGGTACCGAGTGTGAGCAGGGTGGCGGCCATCCTGAATCCCAGGGCCGTGAGCTTCCGCATGGCCGCAAAGTCTAACTTCCGGCCCTGTTCGCGGCGGATCTTCAGTACTGTCCGATGCATGTTGAGCCTGGAGGAGATCTCGGATCGGCTCGAGATCCAGCAGCTTCTGGTGGATTACTCCACAGCCATCGACAACCGGCGATTCGACGATCTGGACAAGGTGTTCACGCCGGACGCCTACATCGACTACACGGCGTTGGGCGGCATCGAGGGCCAGTACCCGGAGGTGAAGAAGTGGCTGTCCGAGGTGCTGCCCAACTTCCCGGTGTACGCGCACATGCTGGGCAACTTCTCGGTCCAGATCGACGGGGACAAGGCCACGTCACGGGTGATCTGCTTCAACCCGATGGTGCTGGGCGGCGACAACGACCAGGTGCTGTTCTGCGGACTCTGGTACGACGACGAGTTCGTGCGCACGCCCGACGGCTGGCGCATGACCCGGCGCGCGGAGACCAAGGTCTTCCAGAAGGTGATGTGAGCGGCGCGCGATTTCTGATCATCGCGCCCGTTCTGGCACAATGGGCGGCTGTCCGCCGCGCGATCACGCATCGCCGACCGGTCATACACGCGAGGCAAAACCGGATCCGGGCATCGGGCCCCGATCGCTGAATTGCAGCGTGACACACACAGGAGAATTCGCTTAACCATGGCTGTCAAGATCAAGCTCACCCGGCTTGGCAAGATCCGCAATCCCCAGTACCGCATCGCCGTCGCCGACGCGCGCACCCGCCGCGACGGCCGCTCCATCGAGGTCATCGGCCGCTACCACCCCAAGGAAGACCCGAGCCTCATCGAGATCGACTCCGAGCGCGCCCAGTACTGGCTGTCCGTCGGGGCTCAGCCCACCGAGCCGGTCCGCAAGCTGCTGCAGATCACCGGCGACTGGCAGAAGTTCAAGGGCCTGCCCGGCGCCGAGGGCCGCCTGAAGGCCGCCCCCGCCAAGCCCACCAAGCTGGAGCTGTTCAACGCCGCGCTGGCCGACGCCGACGGCGGACCGACCACCGAGGCCGCCAAGCCGAAGAAGAAGGCCCCGGCCAAGAAGGCCGCCAAGGGCACGGAGGAGTCCGCCGAGGCCGCCGAGCCGGAGGCCGCCGCCGAGACCCCGGCGGAGACTCCCGCTGAGGCCGAGGCGCCCGCCGAGGGCGGCGAGCAGGCCCAGCCGTCCACCGAAAGCTGACCGCGGCGATGAGTACGGTTGTCGTTGACGCTGTCGAGCACCTGGTTCGCGGGATTGTGGACAACCCCGACGACGTCCGGGTCGACATGGTGACCAGCCGCCGCGGGCGGACCGTCGAGGTCCACGTCCATCCCGACGACCTGGGCAAGGTTATCGGCCGCGGCGGCCGCACCGCGACCGCGCTGCGCACCCTGGTCGCCGGCATCGGCGGTCGCGGCATCCGCGTCGACGTGGTGGACACCGACCAGTAGGGCAACGCTGCTCATGGAACTCCCTTGGAGTTGACCGTCGGGCGCGTGGTGAAAGCCCACGGCATCACCGGCGAGGTGGTCGTCGAGGTCCGCACCGACGATCCCGATGCCCGCTTCGCGCCGGGTAACGCGTTGCGCGCCAAGCATTCCCGTGCCGGGTGGCAGCGTGAGCTCACCGTGGAGAGCGCCCGCGAACACGGCGGGCGACTGCTGGTGCGGCTGGCCGGCGTCACCGACCGTGACGCGGCCGACGCGCTGCGCGGCACGCTGTTCGTCGTGGATTCCTCGGACCTGCCCGACATCGACGAGGCGGACACCTACTACGACCATCAGCTCGAGGGCCTGCGCGTGCGCACCACCGCGGGCGAGCAGATCGGTGTCGTGGCCGAGGTGTTGCACACCGCGGCCGGTGAACTGCTGGCGGTGCGGCGCGACGACGGCGACGAGACGCGGGAAGTGTTGGTGCCGTTCGTGTCCGCGATCGTCACGTCGGTGTCGCTGGACGACGGCGCCGTCGAGATCGACCCGCCCGAAGGCCTGCTGGACCTGTAGGCCCTCGATATGAGAATCGACGTCGTCACGATCTTTCCGGCCTACCTGGACCCGCTGCGGCAATCGTTGCCGGGCAAGGCGATCCAGTCCGGCCTGGTCGATCTGCGGGTGCACGACCTGCGGCGCTGGACGCACGACGTGCACCGCTCGGTCGACGATTCCCCCTACGGCGGCGGTCCCGGAATGGTGATGAAGGCGCCGGTGTGGGGTGAGGCTCTCGACGAGATCGCTTCCGGCGAAACACTTTTGGTTGTGCCCACCCCCGCCGGGCGGTTGTTCACCCAGGCGACGGCCGCGCGCTGGAGCGCCGAGTCCCACCTGGTGTTCGCGTGCGGTCGCTATGAGGGCATCGACCAGCGGGTCATCGAGGACGCCGCGGGGCGGATGCGGGTCGAGGAGGTCTCGATCGGCGACTACGTGCTGCCCGGTGGCGAATCGGCGGCGGTGGTGATGATCGAGGCTGTGCTGCGTCTGCTCGACGGGGTGCTCGGTAATCCCGCGTCGCACCGCGAGGATTCGCACTCGCCGGCGCTGGACCGGCGCCTGGAGGGGCCCAGCTACACCCGGCCGCCGAGCTGGCGCGGGCTCGACGTCCCCGAGGTGCTGATGTCGGGTGACCATGCGCGCATCGCGGCGTGGCGCCGGGAGATCTCGCTGCAGCGCACCCGCGAACGCCGGCCCGAACTGCTTGAGCGCGAAGGCGATTCAGCCCCTTAGAGCCCGTGCCGGGGCGCCTCGATGCGGCCCTCCGGAAATATCGTCTTGACCGCCCGGGTGATGGTGTCGCGGGCGGTGGCGTCGTCGGCGGGCTGCAGGGACTGGACCACCATGATGTAGCGGTGGTCGGCCCCGATCAGGCCGGTGGACAGATGCATCCAGTCGCTGCCGATGCAGCACATCCAGCCCTGCTTGACCGCGACCGGCTCGGCGTACAGACCGTCCGGGATGCCGAACCGCTGCGGGTAGCCGTCGAGCCCGTTGGGGGTGGACTGCGCCAGGTCGTTGACGATGATCTTCGCGTCATCGGCCGGCAGGCCGCCCGACCCGTCCAGCAGCATTTCGTAGTAGCGGATCAGGTCGGTCACCGAACTCATCGTGTTCCACCACCGCCCGTCGCTGGGCGGGGTGGTGGAGGACAGGCCGTAGCGGGACGCCACCTCCGTGATGATCGCGGCGCCGCCGCCCTGCCCCCAGAACTTCTCGGCCGCGCCGTCGTCGGACGACTCCAGCATGATGTCCAGGGCCTGGCGGTCGTCGGCGCTCAGCGGCACCTTGCCCTCGGATTCGTGCAGCAGCAGATCGTCGGCGATGAACAGCTTGGCCACCGACGCCGTCCCGATGACCTGGCTGTTTCCGTTGGAGACCAGCTGATGGGTGCTGCGATCGAGGATGGCCACCGACAGGGCGGCGCCGCTGCCGGCCGCCTCGTCGGCGGCCTGCTGGATGCGGGCCTGCAGCTGGCCGAACCCCGGTCCCGGCAGCGCCTGGGCCGGCTGCGGGGGCGTGGCCGCCTCGAGCATCACCGTGGTCGACTGCGGGGGAGTCGAGGTGGGTGGGGCGGAGATGACCCGGACGGGCGCGGCGACCGGCAGGCTGTACACCTTCGCCTGGACCAGCGCCTCGGAGCCGGCGGCAACCACCAACGTCACCGCCGCGGTGGCGGTGAGCAGCGTCAGCGGACGTACCCGCATTCCTCTCCTTCGGCGTGACCTCGACACGGTGCAACAGCGGGCCCGTCGCGCCAACCTGCACCGGCCATCACGCCCCAAGCTCGGGCAGCGCGTTCTGACCCCAGTCATATGTACCATTTACCAGGGCGTTTGGCGCGTTGTGAGCGGCCGAGTCGCTGTGATTTTCGCAGCACGCGTCCCGTCTGGCACAATTGACCAGTTGTCTCCAGCGGTTGCAGGCCGGTTGGGCCGATTTCCGCCCGCTGCGAGATACGCCAGAAAGCCCGAAACCATCGGCTGGGCGACCGCCTCACACCTGCGTGTGGGTAGCTGCCGTCGGCCGCGACCTCAAGGAAGTGTCTCGCATGAACCGGCTGGACTTCGTCGATCAGGCGTCGCTGCGCGACGATATCCCGGTGTTCGGCCCGGGCGACACCATCAACGTGCACGTCAAGGTCATCGAGGGCGCCAAGGAGCGCATCCAGGTGTTCAAGGGCGTGGTGATCCGTCGTCAGGGCGGGGGCATCCGCGAGACCTTCACCGTGCGCAAGGAAAGCTACGGCGTCGGCGTCGAGCGGACCTTCCCCGTGCACTCGCCCAACATCGACCACATCCAGGTGGTGACCCGCGGTGACGTCCGCCGCGCGAAGCTGTACTACCTGCGTGAGCTGCGCGGCAAGAAGGCCAAGATCAAGGAGAAGCGCTGACCCGGGACGCCTTGGTGGCGCTGCTGATTCGTCCGGTCGTTTCTCCGGTGCGCCGGTTTGGGCGGCCCCAACGTGCGCTGGCTACGCTGATCTCGTGACCGATACCGCGGATTCATCGAAGCCCGAGCCCCACGCCGGCGAGTCAGATCCGAAGGTCTCTACCCGCAACCCGGAGACGCGACCCGAGGACGCCGCGACGACGGCCGGATCGATCCCCGAACCGGGACCGGTGGCCGAGACGCCCGAGGGCGAACCAGAGGACCCCAAGCGTTCGACGTTGCGGGAATTCGCGCTCCTGGCGGTGATCGCCGTCGTCCTCTACTACGTCATGCTGACGTTCGTGGCGCGGCCCTACCTGATCCCGTCGGAATCCATGGAGCCCACGCTGCACGGGTGCACGGGCTGCGTCGGCGACCGGATCATGGTCGACAAGGTCAGCTACCGCTTCAGCGCGCCGCACCCCGGTGACGTCATCGTCTTCAAGGGCCCGCCGCCGTGGAACCTCGGCTACAAGTCGATCCGGTCCAACAACACCGTGCTGCGCTGGGTGCAGAACGCGCTGTCCTTCGTCGGCTTCGTGCCGCCCGACGAGAACGACCTGGTCAAACGCGTCATCGCGGTCGGCGGGCAGACGGTGCAGTGCCGGGCCGACACCGGGTTGACGGTCGACGGCAAGCCGCTGAAGGAGCCGTACCTGGATCGCAACACCATGGCCGCCGATCCGTCGGTGTATCCCTGCCTGGGCAGCGAGTTCGGGCCGGTTCACGTCCCGGCCGGACGGCTGTGGGTGATGGGCGACAACCGGACGCACTCCGCGGACTCGCGGGCCCACTGCACCAGCGTGCCGGCCGAGGCACTCAAGGGTGTGTTGTGCACCGGCGACCCGACGTCGGGAACCGTGCCGGTGTCCAACGTGATCGGAAAAGCCAGGTTCATCGTGTGGCCGCCGTCCCGATGGGGCGGCGTGGGATCGGTGAACCCGCAACAGAACCGGTAGCCATGGCCACGACGTGGCCGCCGCGGACGGTGATCCGGAAATCGTCGGGGTTGCGCACCCTGGAATCGGCGCTGTACCGCAGCGGTTTGGGCCCGGTGGCCGGCGTCGACGAGGTGGGCCGCGGCGCCTGCGCCGGACCGCTGGTGGTGGCGGCCTGCGTGCTCGGCCCGGGCCGAATGGAAAGCCTTGCCGCGCTTGATGATTCCAAGAAGCTCACCGAGGCCTCCCGGGAGAAGCTGTTCCCGTTGATTCGCCGCTACGCGCTGGCCTACCACGTGGTGTTCATCCCGCCGGCCGAGGTGGACCGGCGCGGCGTGCACGTCGCCAACATCGAGGGGATGCGCCGTGCCGTCGCCGGGCTGTCCGTGCGGCCCGGCTACGTGCTGAGCGACGGCTTTCGGGTGCCCGGGCTGGCCGTCCCGTCGCTGCCGGTCATCGGGGGCGACGCGGTGGCGGCGTGCATCGCGGCGGCCAGCGTGCTGGCCAAGGTCAGCCGGGACCGGTTGATGGTCGCCATGGAGGCCGACCATCCCGGCTACGGCTTCGCCCTGCACAAGGGCTACAGCACGCCGGCGCACAGCACGGCCCTGGCGCGGCTGGGCCCGTGCCCCGAGCACCGTTATTCGTTCATCAACGTGCGGCGCGTGGCCAACGGGTCGGGCGGCCGGGTGGTGGCCGACTGCAATCCGGACCCACCGCTGCAGCGCGACGGACATCGGTGAGGAAAGATGGGACCAGGATTCCCACCCCGGCGAACGGCAGCTAGCGCCGGGATGCCCGGGGAAAGCTGTCTGGGAGAAGGACGTCTGAGCAGATGAGTGCAGAAGATCTCGAAAAGTATGAAACCGAGATGGAGCTCTCGCTGTACCGCGAATACAAGGACATCGTCGGCCAGTTCAGCTACGTCGTGGAGACCGAGCGCCGCTTCTACCTGGCCAACAGCGTGGAGATGACGCCGCGCAACGCCGACGGCGAGGTCTACTTCGAGCTGCGGCTGTCCGACGCCTGGGTGTGGGACATGTACCGGCCGGCGCGGTTCGTCAAGCAGGTGCGGGTGGTCACCTTCAAGGACGTCAACATCGAAGAGGTCGAAAAGCCGGAGCTGCGGCTTCCCGAGTAGTCGCCCCTAGGTGGTCGGCGGAAGCTGGTTGTCGCCGGGGGCGGGCAGCTGACCGCGCTGCTCGATGACTTCGCGGGCGACGTCGGCCAGCTTGATGTTCAGCGCCTGGGAGTGGCGCCGCAACAGGTCGAACGCGTCGTCCTCGCTCATCTCGTGCAGCAGCATCAGCATGCCGACGGCCTTGCCGATCTCCCGGTTGCTCAGCAGCCCGCGGCGCAGGCTCGCAGCGTCCTCGCCCTTGTGGACGGCGTTGATCGCGACGCTGGCGAACGCGGCCAGCACCGCGGCCCGCCCGGCAGACTCGGCGTCGAACATGTTCGGGGTGTCGCTGAACAGGTTCAGCGCCGCGCCTTTGCGCTTGTCGACCAGCAGCCGGAACCCCATCGCGCCGCGCACCGGGGTCTCGGCGACCAGGATTTTCGCCAGTCGCGGCCATAGCGACGGCGTCGTCAGATCGGTGTCGATCTGCGGCGTCTCCTCCTCGATGGCGTCGATGCAGGGTCCATCGCCGGCCCGCCTCTCGATGTCGTCGATCTGCTTGGCGAGCCGGTCGCTGGCGCCGACGGTGACGTATTTGTCGTTCTCCCGCACCAACAGGCTGGCGTGGTCGCAGCCGCGGACTGTCAGGGTGGCGGCGACGCAGATGGCCGCATACATCTGGTTGGCGTCGGAGCCCTGATAGATGATCTCCGCGAGGGCGGCGAAAACCGTCGCCGGGTCGGCCTTCTCTATACCCGTCGCGGGTGCGTCCGCGCTAGTCCTCGATTGGTCCGCCATGTCATGCCTCATTCCTGCGGTGTCGGCGGTGTTATCCGCGTTCGATCGCCGTAGATTATCCGCCGCCGGTACCAGCCTTACACGCCGTTTCGTCCGGATGCGCCGATCCGGGCATCTTGCCGGTCACCGTCGACCGCCGAGCTACCGCCGAGGAGACGAAGCCCGCCCGTGCAGCCGCTCACGAACCGCGAGACGCTGGAAAGATGGTTCTACCACGCACGCCGAGTTTCGGCAGGCCACGGGAGGGAAGGACGTTCGGATGGGTGTGACCGTCGCGGTGACCGGACCGACCGGGGAGATCGGCCTGTCCGCGGTGACGGCGCTGGAACGCGAGCCCGCCGTCGACGCGATCATCGGGATGGCTCGCCGGCCGTTTGACCCGCCGTCGCACGGCTGGCTGAAGACCAGCTATCAGCGGGGCGACATCCTGGACCGCGAGGCCGTCGACGCCCTGGTCGCGCAGGCCGACGTGGTGATCCACCTGGCCTTCATGATCATGGGCTCGCGCGACGAGAGCGCCCGGGTGAATCTTGAAGGCTCCCGCAACGTGTTCGAGGCGACCGTGGCCGCCGAGCGGCCCCGGCGCCTGGTCTACACCTCGTCGGTGGCGGCATACGGCTACCACTCCGACAACCCCAATCCGCTGACCGAGGATGTGCCCGCCCGGGGATCCGCGGAGCACTACTACTCGGCGCAGAACGCGGCGTCCGAGGCGCTGCTCGCCGAGATCACCGAGGGCTCGCCGCTCGAGGTTTTCGTGTTGCGGCCCTGCATCGTCGCCGGGCCCGAAGCCACCGCGCTGGCCGACGCGATGCCGTGGAATCAGCTGCCCGGCCCGATGCGTGCCGTGGTCAAAGCCGTCCCGGCGCTCAAGCCGGTGGTGCCGGATCCCGGCTTTCCGCTGCAACTGGTTCACCACGACGACGTCGCGACGGCGATCGCGCTGGCTGCCACCGCCCCTGCCCCGCCGGGGGTGTACAACATCGCCGGTGACGGGGTCGTGACGGTGGCCGACGTGGCCAGGGCGCTGGGCGGGCGCCCGGTGCGGGTTCCCGCCGTCGCCGCCACGGCGGCCTCGGCGGCGATCTCGCGGGTGCCGCTGGTGCCGTCCATGCTCGAGTGGCTGCACACCGCGCGGACGTCGATGGTGATGGACACGACCAAGGCCAAGACCCAGCTGGGCTGGCGGCCGCTGCACTCCTCGGTCGAGACGCTGGAAGCGTTGGCCGAGGGGGTGTGAGAGCGTTGTCCTGCTCGGCGTCCGGACGCCGACCGGGGTAGTTTGATCCGGTGGGTTTCCAGCGTTCCGCGCCGTCTCGCGCCGTCTCCGCCGGCGGTGAAATCGCCTAGTGGGGCACGTAACGTCGCGCCGGCGGGTCACGCATCTGACCGCCGAGAAGGCGATCACCCGACCGGAGACCCTGGTCGTCGAGGAGCCGCTGGAGATCCGGGTCGACGGCGCGGCGGTCACCGTGACGATGCGCACGCCGGGTTCGGATATTGAACTGGCCCAAGGCTTTCTGCTCACCGAAGGCGTCATCGGGGGTCGCGACGACGTGCACAGCATCCGGTACTGCGCCGGGCGCGACGACGAGGGTGCGAACACCTACAACGTGCTGGACGTGACGCTGGCCCCGGGGGTAAAAAAGCCTGGCCTCGACGTCACCCGCAACTTCTACACCACCTCGTCGTGCGGGGTCTGCGGCAAGGCGTCGCTGGACGCGGTGCGGCTGATCAGCCGGTTTTCGCCGGGCGCCGATCATGCGACGGTCGCGGCCGCCACCCTCAAGGCGATGCCCGACCAATTGCGTTCGGCGCAAAAGGTTTTCGAGAGCACCGGCGGCCTGCACGCCGCCGCGCTGTTCGGGGTGGACGGCGCGATGCTGGTGGTGCGCGAGGACGTCGGGCGGCACAACGCGGTCGACAAGGTGATCGGCTGGGCGACCGAACACGGGCGGATACCGCTGCAGGCGTCGGTGTTGCTGGTCAGCGGGCGGGCATCGTTCGAGCTGGCGCAGAAGGCCGTGATGGCCGGCATTCCGGTGCTGGCGGCGGTGTCCGCGCCGTCGTCGCTGGCCGTGTCTCTGGCCGAGGAGTCGGGCATCACGCTGGTGGCGTTCCTGCGGGAGGACTCGATGAACATCTACACCCGGGCGGATCGGGTCACCTAGGTCTTCTTGCCCCACCGGCTGTGGATGGGCGCCGCACTGGGGATAACCGCGCGTTGCCGTCGGCCGTGGGTCGCGATGGTGGCCCGTCCCGTCGGGGGCGCCGGGCACGGTGCCCCCATGACGACCGAAACGACGATGACCCGGATCCAGCTGGGGGCGATGGGCGAGGCGCTCGCCGTGGATCACCTGACGCGGATGGGATTGCGGATCGTGGCGCGCAATTGGCGTTGCCGCTACGGCGAACTCGACATCATCGCCCGCGACGACGCAACCTCCACGGTGGTGTTCGTCGAGGTGAAGACCCGCACTGGTGACGGATTCGGGGGACTGGCCCATGCCGTCACCCCCCGCAAGGTGCTGCGGCTGCGCAGGCTGGTCGGCCTGTGGCTGGCAGGCCAGGACCAGCGCTTCTCGGCGATCCGTATCGACGTGATCGGCGTGCGGGTCGGGCGCCGCCGCACCCCCGAGATCACCCACCTGCAAGGGATCGGCTGATGGCGCTGGGACGCGCGTTCTCCGTCGCGGTGCGCGGCGTGGACGGACAGACCGTGGAGATCGAAGCCGACATCACCTCCGGCCTGCCGGGCGTGCACCTGGTCGGCCTGCCCGACGCGGCCCTGCAGGAATCGCGAGACCGCGTCCGGGCGGCTGTCGCCAACTGCGGCAACGCCTGGCCCCAGGCTCGGCTCACCCTGGCGCTGTCGCCGGCGACGCTGCCCAAGATGGGCTCGGTCTACGACATCGCCCTGGCCGCCGCCGTGTTGTCGGCGCAGCGCAAAAACCCGTGGGACCGGTTGGAGAAAACGGTGCTGCTGGGTGAGCTGTCCCTGGACGGGCGGGTCCGGCCGGTGCGCGGGGTGCTGCCGGCCGTGCTGGCCGCCAAGCGCGACGGCTGGCCGGCCGTGGTGGTCCCGGTCGACAACCTCGCCGAGGCCAGCCTGGTCGACGGCATCGACGTGTGGGGCGTGCGCACCCTGCGGCAGCTGCAGAAGTGGCTCAGCGGCTCCGGCGGGCTGGACGGCAGGATCGACACCAAACCCACCGACGGGGAGCCCGAGGCGGACCTGGTCGACGTGGTGGGGCAGACGCAGGCGCGGTTCGCGGTGGAAGTGGCCGCCGCCGGGGCGCACCACCTGATGCTCACCGGGCCGCCGGGGGTGGGCAAAACGATGCTCGCGCAACGCCTTCCGGGCTTGCTGCCGCCGTTGACGGACGCCGAGTCCCTGGAAGTCACCGCGATCCACTCGGTGGCCGGGTTGCTGTCGGGCGACACGCCCCTGATCACCAGACCGCCGTTCGTGGCGCCGCATCACAGCTCCAGCGTCGCCGCGCTGGTCGGCGGCGGATCCGGGATGGCGCGCCCCGGGGCGGTCAGCCGGGCGCATCGCGGGGTGCTCTTCCTCGACGAATGCGCCGAGATCCGGGTCAGCGCGCTGGAGGCCTTGCGAACACCGTTGGAGGACGGCGAGATTCGGCTTGCCCGCCGCGACGGGGTGGCGTGCTATCCGGCCCGGTTCCAGCTGGTAATGGCCGCCAACCTGTGCCCGTGCGCGCCGGCCGACCCGCAGGACTGCATGTGCGCGGCGGCGGCCAAACGCCGCTACCTGGGCAAGCTGTCCGGGCCGCTGCTGGATCGCGTGGACCTGCGCGTGCAGATGCATCAGGTCAAGGCCGGGGCCATCGCGGGCCGAACCGGCGAGTCGACGGCACAGGTCCGCCACCGCGTGGCGCAGGCCCGGGCGGCCGCCGCCGAGCGCTGGTCATCGCACGGATTCCGCACCAACGGAGAGGTCAGCGGCACACTGCTGCGCCGAAAGTTCCGTCCCAGCCACGCGGCGATGGAGCCGCTGCAACGGGCGCTGGACGGCGGACTGCTCAGCATCCGTGGCCTGGACCGCACGTTGCGGGTCGCGTGGAGCCTGGCCGACCTGGCCGGTCGCACCTCGCCGGGGATCGACGAGGTCGCCGCCGCACTCAGCTTCCGTCAGCCCGGGGCGCAGCGATGAGCGCCGCGGCCCATCGACCGGTGGCACTACCAGCGCGCCGTGCTCAGCCAATCGGTGTGCCCACCCCGCACCGCTATCGCGACGCTCACCAGAATCGCGAACGCGCGGGCGAATTGGGCCAGGGCGCGGCCGCTTTCGCCTCGCTGTTCCATCTCGCGCAACCCCAGGCACGCCAGGCCGATGCTGATGATGGGGATGGGAAAACCGATCCAGCTCACCAGGCTGAGCGCGAACGCCGCGACGGCCCAGGGGTTCTTGGGACGCTCGGACACGCTGTAGGCCATCGGCAGGTCGAGGATCATGGGTCGTTCCGTTCGTTTCGGGCCGGCGTGCGGCGGGCGGCTGACCACACCACGTTCGCGCGCGGGGCTACAAGGATCCTTGGCGGATTCTTGAAGCCGGGGGCACGGCGATGACGGCCTCGCTCGACGATCCCGCGCTGCGCGCGTGGGCCTATCTGTCCCGGGTGGCCGAGCCGCCCTGCGCCGAGCTCGCCGCCCTGGTGGCGCAGGTCGGCCCGGTGGAGGCAGCGGAGCGGGTTCGGCGCGGACTGGTCGATGACAACGTGGCTCAGCGTACCGAGGCCCGGCGCGAGATCGATTGCAGCGCAGCCGATCTCGAGATGCTCGCCCGGCGTGGCGGGAGGTTGATCACCCCGGACGACGACGAGTGGCCGCTGCTGGCGTTCGCCGCCTTCCGCGGTGTCGCACCGCGACCCGGCGGCGGTGCGCCGATGGTCGCGCCGATGGCGTTGTGGGCGCACGGGCCCGTCCGGCTCGACGAGGTCGCGCGCCGGGCGGCCGCCGTGGTCGGGACGCGCGCCTCGACCACGTATGGCGAACACGTCGCCGGCGAACTCGCAACGGGGCTGGCGCAGCGCGACGTCGCGGTGGTCTCCGGCGGCGCCTACGGCATCGACGGCGCGGCGCACCGCGCCGTGCTGGACTGCGACGGCGTCACCGTGGCCGTCCTGGCCGGCGGGCTCGACGTTCCCTACCCCAGCGGTCACACCGCACTGCTGCACCGCATCGGCCAGCACGGGCTGCTGTTCACCGAATACGCGCCCGGCATCCGCCCGGCCCGCCACCGGTTCCTCACCCGCAACCGGCTGGTGGCGGCGGTCGTGGGGGCCGCCGTCGTGGTGGAAGCCGGCCTGCGCAGCGGCGCGGCCAACACCGCGGCCTGGGCGCGGGCGCTGGGGCGGGTGGTGGCCGCGGTGCCCGGGCCCGTCACGTCGTCGGCGTCGGCGGGCTGCCACGCCCTGGTCCGCAACGGCGCCGAACTGGTCACCCGCGCCGACCACGTCGTCGAGCTCGTCGGCCACATCGGCGAACTGGCCCGCGAGGAGCCGCACCCGGCGACGCCTCTCGACGGCCTCAGCGACGCCGAACGCCGGATCTACGAGGCGTTGCCGGGCCGCGGCGCCGCCACGGTCGACGAGATCGCGGTCGCCTCCGGAATGGTGCCCGAGCTGGCGCTCGGGCCGCTGGCGATGCTCGAGCTGGCCGGACTGGTGCGGCGTCAGGACGGGCGGTGGCGGATTGTCCGGGCCGTCGCAGGCCGAGCTGCGTCAACGACGCGGCTCGTATAGTCGACCGGGGGTCGGGGTTTGAACAGGAGGACAAGTGGCAGGTCGACCACTGCAACGCTTCGAAGTTGTCGGTACCGAACAGCTCACACCGCACATAGTGCGGATAGTGCTCGGGAGCAAGGATTTTGACGCGTTCGTGCCCAGCAAGTTCACCGACTCCTACGTCAAGCTGGTGTTCGTCGCCGACGACGTGGACGTGGCCGGCCTGCCCGAGCCGCTGACCCTCGACAGCTTCGCCGACCTGCCCCCGGAGAAAAAGCCTTCGGTGCGGACACTCACCGTCCGCCACGTCGACATCGAGAAACGCCGCATCACGCTGGACATCGTCGTGCATGGCGAGCACGGCATGGCGGGTCAGTGGGCGTCCAACGCCCAACCCGGCCAGACGATCTACCTGATGGGCCCCGGCGGCGCGTACACGCCCGACCCGGCCGCCGACTGGCACCTGCTGGCCGGCGACGAATCGGCGCTGCCGGCCATCGCCGCGGCGCTGGAAGCGCTGCCCGCCGGCGCCGTCGGCAAGGCATTCATCGAGGTCGCGGGTCCAGAGGACGAGATCCCGCTGACCGCACCCGAAGGCGTCGAGGTGCACTGGGTGTACCGCGGCGGTCGCGCCGACCTGGTTCCCGAGGACCGCGCCGGCGACCACGCGCCGCTGATCGAGGCCGTCACCAGCGCGCCCTGGCTGCCGGGACAGGTGCACGTCTTCATCCACGGCGAGGCCCAGGCCGTCATGCACAACCTGCGGCCCTACATCCGCAAGGAACGGGGCGTGGACGCCAAATGGGCGTCGTCGATCTCGGGGTATTGGCGCCGCGGCCGCACCGAAGAGACCTTCCGGCAATGGAAGAAAGAACTCGCGCAGGCGGAGTCGTCGAACTCGTCAGCCTGACGGCCGCCTGGCATTGTCTTTTCCATGGCGTTCGCGGACTATCAGAACGAGATCTACTTCAAGGGCCTGGGCGGAGTGGCGCCCACGCTGCCGATGGGCTTCGCGGAGCTGGAGGCGCGCGCCGAGCGGGCGATGTCGCCGTCGGTGTGGTCCTACGTCACCGGCGGCGCCGGTGACGAACGCACGCAGCGGGCCAACCGGGAGGCGTTCGATCGCTGGGGCCTGATACCGCGCATGTTCGTCGGCGCCGCGGCCCGCGACCTGTCGGTGGAGATGTTCGGCCTGACCCTGCCGTCGCCGGTGTTCATGGCCCCGATCGGGGTCATCGGCATCTGCGCCCAGGACGGTCACGGCGACCTCGCCACCGCGCGCGCGGCGGCGGCCACCGGCGTCCCGATGGTCGTGTCCACCCTGACCGCCGACCCGATGGAAGACGTCGCCGCGCAGTTCGGTGACACCCCCGGCTTCTTCCAGCTCTACACGCCGAAGGATCGCGACTTGGCCGCCAGCCTGGTCCAGCGGGCCGAGGCCGCCGGTTACAGGGGAATCGTCGTCACCCTCGACACCTGGATTCCCGGCTGGCGCCCGCGCGACCTCAGCACGGCCAACTTCCCCCAGCTGCGGGGGCTGTGCCTGAGCAACTACACCAGCGACCCGGTCTTCCGCGCCGCCCTCCAACGGCCGCCGGAAGAGGACCCACCGGGCGCCGTGCTGCAGTGGGTGACGACCTTCGGGAATCCCCTGACCTGGGACGACCTGCCCTGGCTGCGGTCGCTGACCGACCTGCCGCTGATCATCAAGGGCATCTGTCACCCCGACGACGCGCGGCGCGCCAGGGACGGCGGCGTCGACGGCATCTACTGCTCCACCCACGGCGGCCGGCAGGCCAACGGCGGCCTGCCCGCACTCGCGTGCCTGCCCGGCGTCGTCGAGGCGGCCGACGGGCTGCCGGTCCTGTTCGATTCGGGGATCCGCGGCGGCGCCGACGTCGTCAAGGCGCTCGCGCTGGGCGCGACGGCGGTGGGCATCGGCCGGCCGTACGCCTACGGCCTGGCGCTCGGCGGCGCCGACGGCATCGTGCACGTGCTGCGCTCGATCCTGGCCGAAGCCGACCTCATCATGGCCGTCGACGGCTACCCGACGCTCAACGATCTCACCCCGGACACGCTTCGGCGCGTCGACTAGAGCGGCCCGGGCGCGCCTGCCACCGTGGGGGAGTGGAGGCGATCCTCGACGAGTTCGACGAGTACCTGGACTTGCAGTGCGGCCGTTCCGCGCACACCCGTCGGGCCTACCTCGGCGACCTGCGCTCGCTGCTCACCTTCATCGGCGATCGCGGCGTCGGCCTGGACGGGCTGAGCCTGCCGTTACTGCGTTCCTGGCTGTCCGCGGCGGCCGCGGCCGGCGTCGCCCGCACGACGCTGGCCCGGCGCACCTCGGCGGTCAAGGCCTTCACCGCCTGGGCCGTGCGGCGCGATCTGCTCACCACCGACCCGGCCACCCGGCTACAGGTCCCCAAGGCACACCGCACCCTGCCCGCGGTGCTGCGCCAGGACCAGGCCGCCGACGCCATGGCCGCCGCCAAATCCGGTGCGCAGCAAGGCGATCCGATGGCGCTCCGGGACCGGCTGATCGTGGAGATGTTGTACGCCACCGGGATCCGGGTCAGCGAGCTGTGCGGCATGGACGTCGACGACGTCGACACCCATCACCGGCTCGTCAAAGTCCTCGGCAAGGGCAATAAGCAGCGCAGCGTGCCGTTCGGCCGGCCCGCCGCCGAGGCACTCGACGCCTGGCTGACCGACGGGCGCCCGGCCCTGGCGAACGCCGAGTCGGGCCCGGCGCTGCTGTTGGGAGCGCGGGGCCGCCGACTCGACGTCCGGCAGGCGCGCACGGTGGTGCATCAGACCATCGCCGCGGTGGACGGCGCGCCGGACATGGGCCCGCACGGCCTGCGGCACAGCGCGGCCACGCACCTGGTCGAAGGCGGTGCCGACCTGCGCATTGTCCAGGAGCTGCTCGGGCATTCCAGCCTGGCGACCACCCAGCTCTACACCCACGTCGCGGTGTCCCGGCTGCGCGCGGTGCACGACCAGGCCCACCCGAGGGCCTGAAACTCGCCTCAGCGGTTCAGCGGTTTGAGCCGTACCGGCGTGGACTTCAGCAGGCCCAGCGGATCGACATAGCGCGCGCCCGACGCCGGGCCCCACATCGCACCCCAGTGCAGGCACGCCGCGGCCGGGCAACCGGCATGCCCGGGCATCAGCTCGCCGATCACGGTCCCGGCCGTCACCGACTGGCCGACCCGCACCGCCGCCCGGACCGGCTCGTAACTGGTGTGCAATCCGCCCGGGTGGGCCAGCGACACCACCGGCCGCCCGGCCAGCAGCCCGGCGAACACCACGGTCGCGGTACCCGCCGCATACACCGGCTGAGCGGCTGCGCCGGCCAGGTCCACGCCCCGATGGCCGGGATTCCAGTTGGGCGAGGGGGCGTCGAATGCCCGGGCGACGGCCGGCGGCGGGCGCAGCGGCCACTCCAGGCGGTCCTCGGCGGCACCCGCCGGCACCGCGCTGACCAGGCCCGCACACAACAGCGCCGCCGTCCACCGCATCCATGCAGTTCAGCGCGCCGCCGGCCGCCCCGCCCACCCGGGCGCGCCGGTTTTGTGGACGAGCGCCCCGATTGGGGAAGCGTGGCGAAACCACCTGCTGAGTCGGTGTAAACTGCTGGTCGCAGCTCGTTCGCGGGCTGACTTCGCGCGTCTGCATCGCGTCTCTGGTTCCACGAGGAGAACGCAATCGCATGCCGGGCGGTCCCGTCCAAACAACGGGTCCGGCATCGCAGCAGCCGCCAGGGCCCGGCCATCAACCCGATGCCGGGCGACAACCGACACAAGTAAGGCACAACCATGGCCGTCGTAACCATGAAGCAGCTGCTCGACAGCGGCACCCACTTCGGGCACCAGACCCGTCGCTGGAATCCCAAGATGAAGCGGTTCATCTTCACCGACCGCAACGGCATCTACATCATCGACCTGCAGCAGACCCTGACCTTCATCGATCAGGCGTACGAGTTCGTCAAGGAGACCGTCGCCCACGGCGGCAGCGTGCTGTTCGTCGGCACCAAGAAGCAGGCGCAGGAGTCCGTCGCCGCCGAGGCCACCCGCGTCGGCATGCCGTATGTGAACCAGCGCTGGCTGGGCGGCATGCTGACCAACTTCCAGACCGTGCACAAGCGGCTGCAGCGCCTCAAGGAGCTCGAGGCGATGGAGCAGACCGGCGGCTTCGAGGGTCGCACCAAGAAGGAAATCTTGATGCTGACCCGCGAGAAGAACAAGCTGGACCGCAGCCTCGGCGGTATCCGCGACATGGCCAAGGTGCCGTCGGCCATCTGGGTCGTCGACACCAACAAGGAGCACATCGCCGTCGGCGAGGCCCGCAAGCTCGGTATCCCGGTCATCGCGATCCTGGACACCAACTGCGACCCCGACGAGGTCGACTACCCGATCCCGGGCAACGACGACGCGATCCGTTCGGCCGCGTTGCTGACCAAGGTGATCGCCTCGGCGGTCGCCGAGGGCCTGCAGGCCCGCGCCGGGGTCGGCCGCGGCGACAAGCCCGAGGCCGAGGCCGCCGAGCCGCTCGCCGAATGGGAGCAGGAGCTGCTGGCCTCCGCTACCACCACCGCCCCCACCGAAGCCGCTGCGGGCGCCCCCGAACCAACAACTAACCCCTCATAGGAAGGCTGATCATTGGCGAACTTCACCGCTGCCGACGTCAAGCGGCTTCGGGAACTCACCGGTGCCGGCATGCTCGATTGCAAGAACGCGCTGGCCGAAAACGACGGCGACTTTGACAAGGCCGTCGAGGCGCTGCGCATCAAGGGCGCCAAGGACGTCGGCAAGCGCGCCGAGCGCGCGACGGCCGAGGGTCTGGTCGCGGCCCAGGGCGGCGCGCTGATCGAGCTGAACAGCGAGACCGACTTCGTCGCCAAGAACGCGGAGTTCCAGGCGCTGGCCGACCAGATCGTGGCCGCAGCCGTGTCGTCGAAGGCCAAGGACGTCGACGAGCTCAAGGCCGCCACCGTTGGCGACAAGACCGTCGAGCAGGCGATCGCGGAGCTGTCGGCCAAGATCGGCGAGAAGTTGGAGTTGCGCCGCGTCGCGAACTTCGACGGCACCGTCGAGACCTACCTGCACCGGCGGGCGGCCGACCTGCCGCCCGCGGTCGGTGTGCTGGTCGAGTACCAGGGCTCGGACACCGAGGCTGCGCACGCCGTCGCGCTGCAGATCGCCGCGCTCAAGGCCCGCTACCTGTCCCGCGACGACGTGCCCGAGGACGTGGTGGCCAGCGAGCGCCGCATCGCCGAGGAAACCGCCAAGGCGGAGGGCAAGCCGGAGCAGGCGCTACCCAAGATCGTCGAGGGCCGGTTGAACGGCTTCTTCAAGGACGCGGTGCTGCTCGAGCAGCCGTCGGTGTCCGACAGCAAGAAGACGGTCAAGGCGCTGCTCGACGACGCCGGCGTCACGGTGACGCGGTTCGTCCGCTTCGAGGTGGGTCAGGCCTGATTCGGGTCTGCCCGCCCGGCACCCGATGCGGCCCGGGCCGCGCACGAGCCGGAAACCTCCCGGTGGCACCGGTCCGCGAGTTAGCGTCAGTGGCATGCGACACGTGCACGCGTTCGGCGACGATGCCCTGGGCGACCTGGACGCGGTCGGCCTGGCCGACGCCCTGAAGTCCGGCCAGGTCGGCAGGGCCGAGGTGATCGAGGCCGCGATCGCCCGCACCGAGGCCGTCGACCCGCTGCTGAACGGGTTGGCGTACGCCGCTTTCGAGCAGGCGCGGGCGGCCGCGGCAGACCCGCCGATCGGTTACTTCCGTGGCGTCCCCACGTTCGTCAAGGACAACGTCGATGTCGCCGGTCAGCCGACGATGCACGGCACCGACGCGTGGACGAGCTGGAATGCGGTCGCGGACAGCGTCTTCACCGAAACGTTCCTGGCCACCGGGCTGATTTCGGTGGGCAAGACGCAACTGTCCGAGTTCGGGTTCAGCGCGGCGGCCGAGCATCCGCGGCTGGGCCCGGTCCGCAACCCGTGGGACACCGACTACACCGCCGGCGCGTCGTCGTCGGGGTCGGGCGCGTTCGTCGCCGCCGGTGTGGTGCCTATGGCGCACGCCAACGACGGCGGCGGTTCGATCCGGATTCCGGCCGCCTGCAACGGGTTGGTCGGCCTCAAGCCCTCGCGTGGGCGGCTGCCGCTGGACCCGACGCTGCGCCGGATGCCGGTCGGCGTCGTCGCCAACGGGGTGGTGAGCCGTTCGGTGCGCGACACCGCGGCCTTCTACCGCGAGGCCGAGCGGATCTGGCGCAATCCCAAACTGGCGCCCGTCGGGGACGTCACCGCGCCAGGCCGGCAGCGGCTGCGGATCGCCGTGCTGACCCGGTCGATACAGCGCGAGTGCGGTCCCCAGGTGCGGGAGCTGACGCTGAAGTCCGCAGGTCTGCTCGAGGAGCTGGGCCACCGCGTCGAGCACGTCGACGAGCCCCCGGTCGCGGCCAGTTTCGTCGACGACTTCGTCATGTACTGGGGATTTCTGGCGCTGGCCCAGGTGCGCGGCGGGCGGCACATGTTCGGCGCGACGTTCGATCGCAGCAAGCTGGACAGCCTGACCCTGGGCCTGCTGCGGCACACCAGTCGCAACCTCCACCACCTCCCGATGGCCATCGTGCGCCTGCGCCGGGCGCGCGGGCGCACCGCGCGCTTCTTCCGCACCTACGACGCGGTGCTGACACCGACGCTGGCCGACGAGACGCCCCGCATCGGATTCCTGGCGCCCACCGACTACCGGCAGGTGATCGGCCGGCTGATCGACTGGGTCTCGTTCACCCCGCTGCACAACGTCACCGGCGAACCCGCCATCTCGCTGCCGCTGGCCCAGTCCGCCGACGGTATGCCGGTCGGCATGATGCTGTCGGCCGATGTCGGCCAGGAGGCGCTACTCCTCGAATTGGCCTATGAGCTCGAAGAAGCCCAGCCGTGGGCGCGCATCCACGCCGCCGGGTGATCGGACTGCTGGGCGCAGTTAGCCGGAGCCGAGTTTCTCGAGCATCCTTTTGAATTCGCGCTGCTGAGGCTCGGTGAGCTTGGCCAGGATGCGGGCGTCGGCGCCGCGGACCGCTCCTTCGGCGCGCTTGAGCAGGGCGCGGCCCTGGCCGGTCAGGTTGGCCGGCAGCGCGCGCCCCGACGACACCGACGACGGGCGCGCCACCGCCCCGACCTCCTCGAGCTTGCGCAGCACCGTGTTCATCGCCTGCGGGGTGACGTTGGTGTGGCGGGACAGCTCGGCGCTCGACATGCCCGGGAAGATCGAAAGTATGCGCAGGCAAACGAATTCGGGCAGGGTCAGGCCCAGCGGACCCAACGCGGTGGCAACTTCCGGTCGCAGCACCGCCCCCACCCGATAGAGCAGGTAACCCAGCGGAGCATCGTCGGCCTGAATCATGTCAACGATATTGACATATTTTCCCCGGGCCGTTGCGCACATTGTTCAGTCCGTGATTGTCCGCGCCGCAACCGGGTAACCGACCGGTTACCCGCAGCGTTTGCGGCACACGAGGAGGTTCGATGCCGAAGACGACGAAAGGCGGCGCGGCGAAGAAGAGCGAATTGCCCAGCACTCTGCAACGTTCCAGCGCCAAGGCCCAACGCACGTTCGCGAAAGCCCACGACGCGGCCGCCGACGAGTACGGCAGCGAGGAGCGCGCCCACCGGGTCGCGTATGCCGCCGTCAAGCACAGCTTCGAGAAGGTCGGCGACCATTGGGAGGCCAAGGACGAGAAGGGCCCGTCCGACGTGCGGGCCGAGAGGGGCGGCCTGCGGCCAACCGGGGAGTCGGCCGAGGGCGTCGACGCCAACGCCAGCAAGAAGCACCTGCTGGACCTGGCCCGCCGCCTCGACATCGCCGGTCGTTCCACCATGAACAAGTCGGAGTTGGTCGACGCGATCAAGAAGCACAACCGCCGCGTGCGGGGCCGCTGAGGGCCGCCTAAGGCGAGCACCGGTGCTCGTGAGAACGGCTGCCGCATAACGGCGTTCGCTAGAGGATCGGCCGTCCGCCGGTCACCGCCACCCGCGCCCCGGAGATGTAACTCGCGTCGTCGGAGGCCAACAGCACGTAGATCGGCGCGAGCTCGGCGGGCTGCCCCGCGCGACCGAGCGGTACGTTGTCGCCGAAGGATTCCACGCTGTCCGGGGGCATGGTCGACGGGATCAGCGGCGTCCATATCGGCCCGGGTGCCACACTGTTGACGCGAATTCCCTTGTCGCCCAACAGCTGCGCCAGGCTGGCCGAGAAATTGGCGATGGCCGCCTTCGTCGCCGCATAGGGCGCCAGGGTGGGGTTGGGTGTATCGGAATTGACCGACGAGCTGCCGATGATCGACGAGCCGGGCCCCATGTGCGGCACGGCCGCCTTCGCGAGGTAGAAATACGCGCCGATGTTGAGCCGGAACGTGTACTCCCATTCCTCGTCGCTGATCTCGTCGAGGCTCTTGCGCATCATCTGGTAGGCGGAGTTGTTGACCAGGATGTCCACTCCGCCCAATTCCTGCACCGCCCGGTCGACGACCGCGCGGCAGTGGGCAGGGTCGGAAAGATCGCCGGGCACGAGTACGCATTTGCGGCCGGCGCTGGCCACGTAGCGGGCGACGTCTTGCGCGTCGTCGTCCTCGTTGAGGTAGGCGATCAGGACGTCGGCGCCCTCGCGCGCGAACGCGATCGCGACCGCGCGCCCGATGCCGCTGTCCCCGCCGGTGATGATCGCCTTTTTGCCCAGCAGTTTTCCCGAGCCCTGGTAACTGTTTTCACCACAGTCCGGAATCGGGTCCATTTGCGCCTGCACGCCGGGGACGGATTGTTGTTGCGCCACAAAGCCCATGCGATTTCCTCTACGGATTGTTCGGGTTATTCATAATGCTGCCGGTCAAGCTTTTACGACTTTCACCGTCCAAGGCTTTACGATGCGCGCGGTGCCGGGCCGGCCGCCGGGACATCCCGGTGGTCGTCGGCCGGCGGCTCGGGTCGCGCCATTCGCGTGCACCGTGCTTGGAGTTTCCGCGTTCCACCTGACTGCCCCCTTTTTTCTGCGCTGTCTCGCTTGCCCACGCTGACGTGCCGATTGGCAGGTGAAGGCCTCAGCGCCCCGATTACCCGCCAGCTCACCGCTTAATCGCGACGGCCGGCTGTGAGTATTGGTACAGGTGTTCACCACTGGTGCGAAAGGTGCTGTCCGAGAATGCAACTCCATTCCGGTGTCTAACCGGGCAATATAGGCCTGCTGCGGCCACAGATGTTTAAAGCGAAGGGCGGATGGATATTTGCTGCGAATGTGCGCATGCCCTTCGGGGGGCAATTGTTCAACATGAAAGGAACGAACAATGAAGGTCACCAAAATCGCTGCGACAGCTGCCGCTGCCGGGGGTATCGCGGTGGCAAGCGTTTTCGCGGCCACGCCCGCGTCCGCCGCGCCCAACATTCAGGGCTTCGGCACCAGCGAGCAGCTCGTCGACGGGCCGCTCATCACCAACTACACGGTGAGCAACCTGCAGCCCAGCAACGTCGCCATCCCCGGCTACACGCCGAAGGGGACGCTGTATCAGGCCGATATCACCGCCAGGTCGGACGGTGGGCTCGTCACACCGATGGTCAACGACTTCATCGCCCGCGGCCCCAACGGACAGAACTACCGGGTGATCGACAAGGTGGGTGCCCCGAATGGGCTCAACCCGGCACCGATCGCTCAGGGCAATGAGTCGACCGGCACGCTGTACTTCGACGTGACCGGCGCTCCACCGAACGGCGTCGTCTACAACGACGGGATGCAGGACATCCTGATGTGGACGTCCAACGAGCAAGGTGGCTCGGCGCCCGCCGCGCCGAACAGCCCGGCACCGGGCGCCCCGCCGGCACCGGCGCAGCACACGTAAACCGGCTGTGCAATCTCCCCGCGCCACACACGTGGCGCGGGGAGATTTGCGTCCGGGCGAATCGCGGGCGCCCGAATCGGGTATGCGAGAAGGCATGAGTAATCCGGATCACAGACCGGCACCGGTACGCGCTCAAGCGCAGCGGCACGCCGAAGAGGCCCGCGAGGCAATGGAAGAACGACGCAGCAAGCAGAGCGGCGGGCTGGGCGGCTGGGTGGCCGAGCGGGCCGCGAGGTGGGATCTGTCCGGCCAGGACGAGACCGCCCTGCAGCGACAGAAATACCTGTGGAATGTGCTGGTGGACTACTGGTTTCGGATGGAGATCGACGGCTGGGAGAACATCCCGGAGTCGCCACCGGCGCTGTTGGTGGGGATTCACTCCGGCGCCCCTTTCGTCTGGGATGCCTGGACCGTCGGACTGCAATGGTGGCGGCGGTTCGGCCAGGAGCGCACCCTGCACGGCACAGCTCACGACGCGCTGATGGCAATTCCGTTGTTCGGGCGCTACTTCCGGTCGATGGGGGTGCTGCCGGCGGCCCCCGACGCCATCGCCACCGCGCTGGCCGAGGGGCGAGACGTGGCGCTGTGGCCCGGCGGGGAAGTGGACTCACTGCGCCCGTGGACGGAGCGCGATCAGGCCAATTTGGCGGGGCGGACCGGCTTCGTGAAGATGGCGATCCGTGCCGGCGTGCCGATCGTGCCGATCGCCACCGTGGGTGGCGCCGACGCGATGCCGGTGCTGATCCGCGGCGACCGGCTGTCGAAAGCGCTACGCCTGGACCGCATCCTGCGGCTCAAGGTGTTTCCGCTGGCCGTCTCGTTGCCGTGGGGGATCGCGCCGGCGGCGCTGCCGCAGCTGCCCCTGCCGGCCAAGATCAGAACCCGGTTCATGCCCGCCGTGGAACTCGACAACGACCCCGCGCGGGCCGACGACGATCAATACGTCGAAGCCAAATACCACGAGGTGCAAGACGCCATCCAGGAAGGGATGGATGCGCTCGCGCGCAGGCGCGCCTTCCCGTTCTTCGGCTAATGTCTCGCCCCAAGGCTAATGTCTCGCCCCAAGGCTAATGTCTCGCCCAAAAGCGTTGCGGCCAACGGCGTTAGGACTCTGTTATCGGGCGTTCCGGTGAGGGCGCGGCGGTCGAGGTCCAGATCGGAGTCAGCGTCGAGTCGGCGCCGACCCGTTCCGGTTCCGGTGGCGTCGCCGCCCGGTAGCCGACGCCCCGGACGGTATCGACCAAGAACTGGTGGCGGATGCCCAGCTTGGCGCGCAGCCGCCGAATGTGGACGTCGACCGTGCGGACCTTGCCGGTGCAGTCGTAGCCCCACGCCTCCCGCATCAGCCGCGTCCGGGTGAATGCCTGACCGGGATGCTGCACAAGGAAATTCAGCAATTTGAACTCGGTCAGGGTGAGGCCCAGGTCCTTGCCGTCCACCGTCACGCTGAAGCTGGCCGGATGCAGCAGCAGGTCGCCGAATTTCAGCGTGCCGTCGACCGCGCTGCGCCGGCGGCCGATGGCCAGGCGCATTCGTGCCTGCAATTCTTCGGCCCCGGTGCCGGGCAGCATCACGTCATCGAAGTTGCAGTCGGCATCGACTGCCGCACAATCCGCCGGGGCAACCAGGGCCACCACCGCGGTGCCCGGGTTGTCGGTCGTCAGTCGGTGGCTGACGGCCTGGGCCACCGCCATGTTGCTGCGCGCATCGATGATCGCGATGTCGGCCGTGGCGAAATGCCCGTTGGGCTCGGCCGCCAGCGTGATGCGGCGCATCGACTGCGCGAACGTCGCCAAATCCGGTAGGGCCGACTCGAAATCGTCCTCATCGGTGAGCACCACCACGTCCAATGGCCATCTCCAAACTGTGACGTCCCGGCTTCCCCCCCGGTCCGTAGGCACCTCTGCGGAGATGTCTTACAGCGCTACGCTTGGATACCCGCCCTGTTCGAAACTAAGCACATCACGTTGCACCAGCAGGGCGCCGGCGGGCACGAGAAACTTCAGAAAAGCGGTGGGCCCGGCCCGTTTCCACGGACCGGGCCCATCGACGACTACAGCGTGCTACTGGTTGTCTTTCTGCCGCTCTTCGGCCGCCTTGGCGCCACCGCGCGCGGCTTCCGCTTCGGCTTCCTTCTTCGCCGCGTCGCGCTGTGCGTCGGCCTTGTCCTGCTGCGCCTGGCCTTCGCGGGTGAGGTCATCACGACCAGCCACCGCGCCTACGGCCTCCTTGGCCTTACCTTTGACGTCCTCGACGACGCCTTTCACAGCTTCGGCAGGTCCCGACTTGTTTTCTTCAGCCATGGAAGTACTCCTCCTCGTTGGCGTACTGCGAGCGATTCACGCTCAACGGCGATCGCGAGCGATCGATCCGGTCATACGGCGAGGCCGGTCCTTATTGCTTAAGACCGCGTAATTCTGCCGCGTTGATGCGGGTTCCCAGGGCAACCATCGCTCAAACGCAGGCCCGACGAAAGCGCGCGGGCGCCGGCCTATTCCGGTACCGCGAGACTCGAAAATTGGTCCGGTGTGCCAACTATGCGCATAATGCACCCCGCCGACGGCGCATTGTGCTGCGATGAGGCAGGATGTGAAATGCCGTTCCGGGATGGAGATCGCCCGGGATGGCACTCTCATGCGAGGAGTCTGATGACGGAGTCCAGGGAGCCCCAAGTCGCCGGCTCGGCGGCTCCGAGCCCGGAGCCGGCAACCACCAGCAACGGCGTACCCGGCCAGCCGCCTAGCCGGGCCAGGTATTCACGGGTGTTGCTGAAGCTGGGCGGCGAGATGTTCGGCGGCGGCCAGGTCGGCCTGGACCCCGATGTCGTGGCGCGGGTGGCTCGTCAGATCGCCGAGGTGGTCCGCGGCGGTGTCCAGGTCGCCGTCGTGATCGGCGGGGGCAACTTCTTCCGGGGCGCACAACTGCAGCAGCGCGGCATGGAACGCACCCGGTCGGACTACATGGGCATGCTGGGCACCGTCATGAACAGCCTCGCGCTGCAAGACTTTCTGGAGAAGGAAGGCATCGTCACCCGCGTCCAGACCGCGATCACCATGGGCCAGGTCGCCGAGCCGTATCTGCCGTTGCGTGCCGTACGCCACCTGGAGAAGGGCCGCGTGGTGATCTTCGGGGCCGGCATGGGACTGCCCTACTTCTCCACCGACACCACCGCCGCGCAGCGCGCCCTCGAGATCGGTGCCGAGGTGGTGTTGATGGCCAAGGCGGTCGACGGCGTGTTCGACGCGGATCCGCGGCAGCATCCCGACGCCGAGTTGATCGCCGCGATCAGCCACCGTGAGGTGATCGACCGCGGGCTACGCGTGGCCGATGCCACCGCCTTCAGCCTGTGCATGGACAATGGCATGCCGATCCTGGTGTTCAACCTGCTGACCAATGGCAATATCGCCCGGGCGGTCGCTGGTGAGAAAATCGGGACTCTGGTCACCACCTGAATCGAAATCGCGATGACTTGCGCGTGCGAGGATGCGCAGCGCAGCAATGAGGAGGAGCGGCGCACATGATCGACGAGGCTCTCTTCGACGCGGAAGAGAAAATGGAGAAGGCCGTGGCGGTGGCCCGCGACGACCTGTCGACCATCCGGACCGGGCGCGCCAACCCCGGCATGTTCTCGCGGATCGTGATCGACTACTACGGCACGGCCACGCCCATCACTCAGCTGGCCAGCATCAACGTGCCCGAGGCGCGCCTCGTCGTCATCAAGCCCTACGAAGCCAGCCAGGTGGGCGCGATCGAGACCGCGATCCGCAACTCCGACCTCGGCGTCAATCCCACCAACGACGGCACGCTGATCCGGGTGGCCGTGCCGCAGCTCACCGAGGAACGCCGTCGGGAGCTGGTCAAGCAGGCCAAGAGCAAGGGCGAGGACGCCAAGGTCTCGGTGCGCAACATCCGCCGCAAGGCGATGGAGGAGCTGCATCGCATCCGCAAGGACGGCGAGGCGGGCGAGGACGAGGTCGGCCGGGCCGAAAAGGACCTGGACAAGACCACGCATCAATACACCACCCAGATCGAAGAGCTGGTCAAGCACAAAGAAGGCGAACTGCTGGAGGTCTAGCGACCTCAGCAGCTCAGTCCATCCAAGCCAGTGGCAATCCCAGAACCCGGCGCAGGCGACCCGCCCGACGATCCGTCGCGCGCCGCCAAGGAGACGATCCAGCAGCCGGCCAAGAAGACATCGCGGGCCGGACGTGACCTGCGCGCCGCCATCGCGGTGGGGGCCGGCATCGGCGGCGTTCTGGTCGTGACGCTGGTGTTCGCGCCGCGCTTCTGGGTTCCCATCGTCGCCCTGGCCATCGTGGTAGCCACCCACGAGGTGGTTCGGCGGTTGCGCGAAGCCGGCTACGTCATACCCGTCGTCCCGCTGCTGGCCGGGGGCCAGCTCACCGTCTGGCTGACCTGGCCGTTCCACGCCGCGGGCGCCCTGGCCGGCTTCGGCGTCACCGTGGTGGTCTGCAACGTGTGGCGGCTGTTCATGCAGGACAACAGCAAACGACCCGAGCCGTTCGCCGGCTCTCCGTCGGCCAACTACCTGCGCGACGCCTCGGCCACCGTGTTCCTGGCCGCGTGGGTGCCGCTGTTCGCGTCCTTCGGCGTGCTGCTGGTCTACCCGCACGACGGCGCCGGACGGGTGTTCTGCCTGATGATCACCGTCGTCGCCTCCGACACCGGCGGATATGCCGTCGGGGCGCTGCTCGGCAAGCACCCGATGGTTCCGGCGATCAGCCCCAAGAAGTCCTGGGAGGGATTCGCCGGTTCTTTGGTGTTCGGCATCACCGCGGCCACGCTGACGGCGACATTCCTGGCCGGCAAACCGTGGTGGATCGGCGCGTTGCTGGGCGTGATCCTGGTGCTGACCGGCACGCTTGGCGATCTGGTGGAGTCGCAGGTCAAGCGCGACCTCGGCATCAAGGACATGGGCCGGCTGCTGCCGGGCCACGGCGGCCTGATGGATCGGCTGGACGGCGTCCTGCCGTCGGCGGTCGCGGCGTGGACGGTGCTGACGCTCGTTCCCTAGGCACGCCCGAACGTGACCGATACTGGACAGGTCATGGTTCAACGATTGGTGTTCTCCGAGCCGCGGCGCGGCAAGCCGCCGCGGCACCTGGCCGACCTCGACGAGGACGGCCGCGCGTCGGCCGTCGCGGAGCTGGGCCTGCCGGCGTTTCGCGCGAAGCAGCTGGCGCATCAGTACTACGGCCGGCTGATCGCCGACCCGCGGCAGATGACCGACCTTCCGGCGGGCTTGCGCGACACGATCGCCGAGACGATGTTCCCGATCCTGCTCACCGCGGCCTCCGAGGTGACCTGCGATGCGGGTCAGACGCGAAAGACGTTGTGGCGCGCGCTCGATGGGGTCACCGTCGAGTCGGTGCTGATGCGTTATCCGCAGCGCAACACCGTGTGCATCTCGTCGCAGGCCGGCTGCGGCATGGCCTGTCCGTTCTGTGCGACGGGCCAGGGCGGGCTGACCCGCAACCTGTCGACGGCCGAGATCCTGGAGCAGGTGCGCGCCGGGGCCGCGGCGCTGCGCGACGACTTCGGGGACCGGCTGTCCAACGTGGTGTTCATGGGCATGGGGGAGCCGCTGGCCAACTACGCCCGCGTGGTCGCCGCGGTGCGGCGCATCGTCGCCGCGCCGCCACACGGTTTCGGCATCTCGGCCCGGTCCGTCACGGTGTCGACGGTGGGTCTGGCCCCGGCCATCGGCACACTCGCCGACGAACGGCTCGGCGTCACGCTGGCGCTGTCGCTGCACGCGCCCGACGACGAACTGCGCGACACCCTGGTGCCGGTCAACAATCGGTGGAAGATCACCGAGGCCCTCGACGCCGCACGCTATTACGCCGACGTCACCGGGCGGCGGGTGTCGGTGGAATACGCGTTGATCCGCGATGTCAACGACCAGCCTTGGCGCGCAGACCTTTTGGGCCAGCGGCTGCATCGTGCGCTGGGTCCGCTGGTGCACGTCAACCTGATTCCGCTCAACCCCACCCCGGGAAGTGAGTGGGACGCCAGCCCCAAGCCGGTCGAGCGGGAGTTCGTCCGCCGCGTCCGCGGCAAGGGGGTGTCCTGCACGGTGCGCGACACCCGCGGCCGCGAGATCAGCGCCGCCTGCGGACAGCTGGCCGCCGAAGGCGGGTAGCTGGAGCGCTGGCGATTCAGCACTGGCCTGCGGACAGCTGGCCGCCGAAGGCGGGTGAACCGGGAGGGCGACGCGCACGTCTTAAAGGCATAACGCAGCAAACGGGGGTGCGCCATGATTCGCCTGTTCTCTCCGCTCAGGTTGTTTGCCGCGGCCGTACTCGCCGCGGCGCTGATCGCCGTGCTGGGCGGTGCGCCACGCGCGCTGGCCGCCGACGACCGGCTGCAATTCACCGGGACGACGCTCAGCGGTGCGCCGTTCAACGGCGCCAGTCTGCAGGGCAAGCCCGCGGTGCTGTGGTTCTGGGCGCCGTTCTGCCCGTTCTGCAACGCCGAAGCCCCCGGCGTCAGCCGGGTGGCGGCCGCCAACCCCGGCGTCACCTTCGTCGGGGTCGCCGGGCGCTCCGACGCCGGCGCGGAACAGACCTTCGTCTCCAAGTACGGCCTGAACTTCACCAACCTCAACGACGCCGACGGGTCCATCTGGGCCCGCTACAACGTGCCCTGGCAGCCGGCCTACGTGTTCTACCGCGCCGACGGCAGCTCGACGTTCGTCAACAACCCGACCTCGGCGATGTCGCAGCAGGAGCTCTCCGACCGGGTCGCCGCCCTGAGGTCCTGACTTGGCGGACCAGGGTCTGGTCGGCCTGGCCTTCGCCGCCGGATTGGTGGCCGCGCTGAACCCGTGCGGGTTCGCCATGCTGCCCGCCTACCTGCTGCTGGTGGTGCGCGGCCGGGGCGCCGCGCCCTCGTCGGGTGTGACGGCCGCCGGGCGGGCGCTGGCCGCCACCGCCGGGATGGCGCTGGGCTTCCTGACGGTGTTCGGCGTGTTCGGCGCGCTGACCGTCTCGGCGGCCACGACCGTGCAGCGCTACCTGCCGTACGCCACCGTGGTAGTCGGCGTTGTCCTGGTCGGGCTCGGGGTGTGGCTGCTGTGCGGCCGCGCGCTGTCCGCCCTGACCCCGCGGCCGCTGGGCCCCCGGTGGGCTCCCACCGCCCGACTGGGCTCGATGTACGGCTACGGCATCAGCTACGCGATCGCCTCGCTGTCGTGCACCGTCGGGCCGTTTCTGGCCGTCACCGCCGCCGGCCTGCGCGGGGGGTCGATCGCCACCGGCGTGGCGGTCTACCTCGCCTACAGCGCGGGGCTGACGCTGGTGGTCGGGGTGCTCGCGGTCGCGGCGGCGACGGCGAGCTCGGCGATGGTGGACCGGCTGCGCCGCGCGCTGCCGTTCGTGAACCGTATCGGCGGCGCGTTGCTGGTGCTGGTCGGGTTGTACGTGGCCTATTACGGCAGCTACGAGGTGCGCCTGTGCGGCGCGAACGGCAACCCGCAGGACGCGGTGATCGGCGCTGCCGGACGGCTGCAGGGCGCGCTGGCCGGCTGGGTGCATCAGCACGGCGTGTGGCCGTGGCTGATCGCCGTGTTCGCGCTGGCGGTCGTCGTGATCGGCGGCGCCTGGCATCGCCGGGCCCACCGCTAGGGCAAACGGGGTGGCCGCTACCTGATCCAGCCGCGGCGGCGGCCCCACAGGTCGCGGATCAGCGCGACGAGGATCAGCGCCGCGAACCCGATCAAAAACCAGTTCTCGATGTGGCCGACGTGGTTGCCGCGCAGCATCGCCAGCAGGAATCCGAAGCCGATCAGGCCGGCGATGTGCCAGGTCCGGTGATTGATCCTGCTCCAGCCCCACGCTGCCGACGGCACCTCGACGTCGTCGACGCCGTTGAAGCGCTCCACCTCGGTACTGGCCACGGCGAATCCCCTTCGGATCGGATTGGCTTGTCCTGAGAATTCTGGCACACCCCCGAGCGGGCTTGCGGGGCATGGCCAGGTAGATGGCCCCGGCCGGTGCCGGGCGGCACAATGAATGGGTGACCAACCCGAGGACCGATGGGCAGACGCGGGACCGCCTGCGCGTGCTGGTGCTGGGCAGCACCGGCTCCATCGGCACCCAGGCGCTGGACGTCATCGCCGCCAACCCGGACCGCTTCGAGGTGGTCGGTCTGGCCGCGGGTGGCGCCAACCTGGACACGCTGTTGCGGCAGCGGGCCGAGACCGGTGTGACCAACATCGCGGTCGCCGACGAGGGCGCGGCGCAGCGGGCCGGCGGCATCCCGTTCTCCGGGCCCGAAGCGGCGACCCGGCTGGTGCAGGAGACCGAGGCCGACGTCGTGCTCAACGCCCTGGTGGGGGCGCTGGGGCTGCGGCCCACGCTGGCCGCGCTGGAATCGGGGGCCCGGCTGGCGCTGGCCAACAAGGAATCGCTGATCGCCGGCGGTGCGCTGGTGCTGCGGGCCGCCGCGCCCGGGCAGATCGTGCCGGTGGACTCCGAACATTCCGCGCTGGCGCAGTGCCTGCGCGGCGGGAGCGCGGACGAAGTCGCCAAGTTGGTGCTGACCGCGTCCGGCGGCCCGTTCCGCGGCTGGACGGCCGCCCAGCTCGAGGACGTCACCCCGGAGCAGGCGGGCGCCCACCCGACGTGGTCGATGGGCCCGATGAACACGCTGAACTCGGCCTCGCTGGTCAACAAGGGGCTCGAGCTGATCGAGACCCACCTGCTGTTCGGCATCCCGTACGACCGCATCGAGGTGGTCGTGCACCCCCAGTCGATTGTTCATTCGATGGTCACCTTCGTGGACGGCTCGACGCTGGCCCAGGCCAGCCCGCCGGACATGCGGCTGCCGATCTCGCTGGCCCTGGGCTGGCCGCAGCGGGTCCCCGGCGCGGCCGCCGGCTGTGACTTCAGCACGGCGTCTAGCTGGGATTTCGAGCCGCTGGACGACGACGTTTTCCCCGCCGTCGAGCTGGCCCGGCACGCCGGGCAGGCCGGTGGCTGCATGACCGCCGTCTACAACGCGGCCAACGAGGAGGCGGCGGAGGCCTTCCTCGCGGGCCGGGTCGGGTTCCCCGCGATCGTCAAAACCATCGCCGACGTGCTGCACGCCGCCGACCAATGGGCGCCCAAATTTGGGGAAGTACCCGCTAACGTGGATGAGGTACTCGACGCGCAGCGCTGGGCACGTGACCGGGCGCAGCGTGCCGTCGCGCAAGCCCAGCCCGCCAAGGTGTCAGCAAAAGCCTCCGGAGTGGTGTGAGAAAGGTCCTCGCAGCCAAATGATGTTCGTCATCGGCATTGTGCTGTTCGCACTGGCCATCCTGATCTCGGTGGCCCTGCACGAGTGCGGGCACATGTGGGTCGCCCGCGCGACCGGCATGAAGGTGCGGCGCTACTTCGTCGGCTTCGGCCCCACCCTGTGGTCGACCAGGCGGGGTGAAACCGAGTACGGCCTCAAGGCGGTGCCGCTGGGCGGCTTCTGCGACATCGCCGGCATGACCTCGGTGGAGGAGCTGGCGCCCGACGAGACCGACCGCGCCATGTTCAAGCAGAAGGTCTGGAAGCGGGTCGCGGTGCTGTTCGCCGGGCCGGCCGCGAACTTCGTCATCTGCCTGGTGCTGCTCTACGGCATCGCGCTGATCTGGGGGCTGCCCAACCTGCATCCGCCGACTCGGGCGGTCGTCGGCGAAACCGCTTGTGTGGCACCGGAAGTGGCGCCGGGCAAGATCGCGGACTGCACCGGCCCCGGGCCGGCGGCGCTCGCCGGAATCCGGCCGGGCGACGTCATCGTCAGGGTGGGCAACACCCCGGTGTCGACGTTCGAGGACATGGCCGCCGCCATCCGCAAGGCGCACGGCAACGTCCCGATCGTCGCCGAGCGCAACGGCGCCACGATCACCACCTACGTCGACGTCACCACCACCCAGCGCTACCTGACCACCGGGACCAACGGGCAGGGCGGCCAGCAGCAGCCCTCCACGGTCGGCGCCATCGGCGTCGGCGCCGTCAAGGTCGCGCCCACCCACTACGGGGTGTTCACGGCGATCCCGGCCACCGTCGCCTTCGCCGGCGATCTCACCGGTGAGGTGGGCAAGGCGCTCGTCGCGATCCCGACGAAGGTCGGCGCGCTGGTGCACGCCATCGGCGGCGGGCAGCGCGACCCGCAGACGCCGATGAGCGTCGTGGGCGCCAGCATCATCGGCGGCGACACCGTCGACCACGGATTGTGGGTCGCGTTCTGGTTCTTCCTGGCCCAGCTGAACCTCATCCTGGGCGCGATCAACCTGGTGCCGCTGCTGCCCTTCGACGGCGGCCACATCGCCATCGCGGTGTTCGAGAAGATCCGCAACCTGGTCCGGTCGGCCCGCGGCATGGTCGCGGCCGCGCCGGTGAACTACCTCAAACTCATGCCCGCGACGTACGTCGTGCTGGTGTTCGTGGTCGGCTACATGCTGCTGACCGTGACCGCCGATCTGGTCAACCCGATCAGGCTCTTCCAATGACGAGACCGAAGGAATCAACACAGTGACCATTGGCCTGGGCATGCCACAGACTCCGGCGCCCACGCTTGCTCCCCGGCGTACCACGCGCCAACTGATGGTCCGCGACGTCGGTGTCGGCAGCGACTATCCGATTTCGGTGCAGTCGATGTGCACCACCAAGACGCACGACGTCAACACGACGCTGCAGCAGATCGCCGAGCTGACCGCGGCCGGCTGCGACATCGTCCGGGTGGCCTGCCCGCGTCAGGAGGACGCCGACGCGCTGGCCGAGATCGCCCGGCACAGCCAGATCCCGGTCATCGCCGACATCCACTTCCAGCCCAAGTACATCTTCGCCGCCATCGACGCGGGCTGCGCCGCGGTGCGGGTGAACCCGGGCAACATCAAGGAATTCGACGGACGGGTGGGCGAGGTCGCCAAAGCGGCTGCCGCGGCGGACATCCCGATCCGCATCGGCGTCAATGCGGGCTCGCTGGACAAGCGCTTCATGGAGAAGTACGGGAAGGCCACTCCCGAGGCGCTGGTCGAGTCGGCGCTGTGGGAGGCCTCGCTGTTCGAGGAGCACGGCTTCTCCCAACTCAAGATCAGCGTCAAGCACAACGACCCGGTGGTGATGGTCGCCGCCTACGAGCAGCTGGCGCAGCAGTGCGACTACCCGCTGCATCTCGGGGTCACCGAGGCTGGTCCGGCCTTCCAGGGCACCATCAAGTCCGCGGTCGCCTTCGGCGCGCTGCTGTCGCGCGGCATCGGCGACACCATCCGGGTGTCGCTGTCGGCGCCGCCGGTCGAGGAAGTGAAGGTCGGCATCCAGATCCTCGAGTCGCTGAACCTGCGGCCGCGCGGGCTGGAGATCGTGTCGTGCCCGTCGTGCGGCCGCGCGCAGGTCGACGTCTACACGCTCGCCAACGCGGTGAGCGCCGGCCTGGACGGTCTGGACGTGCCGCTGCGCGTCGCCGTGATGGGCTGCGTCGTCAACGGCCCGGGGGAGGCCCGCGAGGCCGACCTCGGCGTCGCGTCGGGAAATGGCAAGGGCCAGATCTTCGTTCGCGGCGAGGTCATCAAGACGGTGCCCGAAGCGCAGATCGTCGAGACGCTGATCGAAGAGGCGATGCGCATCGCTTCGGAGATGAACAGTGATGGCGGACCGGAAGCAACATCCAGCGGTTCACCTGTTGTCACCGTAAGCTGATAAGCGCCAACGCCGGTCTCAGAGTTCGCACCACAGAGAGTTCGCAATATGTCGGCTCCACCCTTGTTTCGCCTTGTCGGTGAGCGACGGGTGTCCGTGGTGCGCGACGCGGCCGCGGTCTGGCGGGTGCTCGACGACGATCCCGTCGCGTCGTGCATGGTCGCGGCCCGGGTGGCAGACCACGGCATCGACCCGAATTCGATCGGCGGCGAACTGTGGACGCTGCGGGGTGCCGACGAATCGCTGTGCTTCGCCGGCGCCAACCTGATCCCGCTGCGCGGCGCGCCGGCCGACCTGAGCGCGTTCGCCGACGAGGCCATGCGCGGGACGCGTCGCTGCTCGTCGCTGGTCGGCAGGGCGGATTTGGTGATGCCGATGTGGGAGCGGCTCGAGGCGGCCTGGGGCCCGGCCCGCGACGTGCGCGATCACCAGCCGCTGCTGGCCTTGTCCAACCATCCCGGCTGCGAGCTGGATCCCGGTGTGCGGCAGGTGCGGCCCGAGGAGCTGGACGCGTACCTGGTGGCCGCCGTCGACATGTTCATCGGCGAGGTGGGCGTCGACCCGCGGCTCGGCGACGGCGGCCGCGGCTACCGGCGCCGGGTGGCCAGCCTGATCACGGCCGGGCGCGCGTGGGCGCGGTTCGAGCACGGCCAGGTCGTCTTCAAGGCCGAGGTGGGCTCGCAGTCCCCGGGCGTGGGCCAGATCCAGGGGGTCTGGGTGCACCCGGAGTGGCGCGGGCTGGGCTTGGGCACCGCCGGCACCGCGACGGTCGCCGCGGTGATCGTCGGCACCGGGCGCACCGCCAGCCTGTACGTCAACGACTTCAACACGGTGGCCCGCGCCGCCTACGCCCGAGTGGGCTTCACCGAGATCGGCACCTTCGCGACGGTGCTGCTCGACTAACGGTGGCGGCCCCGCCGCCTGCCACGCTCGCGTGACGCTCGGCGGTGAATGCCACGCCGGCGTGACGCTGGGCGACTGAATCGCCTTAACCCGCGTGACATCACGATCCGGTCTCGGTGTGTCGGGGCCGCAGTTCAGGCCACAGTTCTTAACATTTGCACCGATGGCAACTCGAATAACAATGGCCTCATACGCCTCAGGGCTGCTGATGGTCGCGGTCATCCTCCTGTCCGGATGCACGCCCCGGCCCGACGGCCCGGGCCCGGCGGCGGAGAAGTTCTTCCGCGCCCTGGCCGTTGGCGACACCGCGACCGCCGCGCAGCTCACCGACAGCCCCAATGAGGCCCGCGAGGCGCTCAACGCGGCCTGGTCCGGCCTGCAGGCATCCCACCTCGACGCGCAGATCCTCAACGCCAAATACGCCGAGGACAGCGGCACCGTCGGCTATCGGTTCACCTGGCACCTGCCCAAGAACCGGAACTGGACCTACGACGGCCAGCTGCGGATGGCGCGTGACGAGGGGCACTGGGCGGTGCGGTGGACCACCACCGCGCTGCACGCCAAGCTGGGCGAGCACCAGACGTTCGCGCTGCGTGCCGACCGGCCGCACCGCGCCTCGGTGAACGAGCTCGGCGGCAGCGACGTGCTGGTGCCCGGCTACCTGTACCACTACACGCTGGACGCCACCCAGGCCGGACCCGCGCTGTTCAACACGGCCCACGCGATCGTCGACGTGCTGCACCCCTTCAACGGGGCCCTCAACGACCCGCAACTGCTCGCCGAGCAGGCCAGCTCGTCGCCCCACCCGGTGGACCTGGGCGTGACGCTGCACCCCGACGACAACGACAAGGTGTCCCCACTGGTGGGGCACCTGCCCGGCGTTGTGGTCACCCCTCAGCCCGAAATGCTGCCCACCGACCCGCATTTCGCGTCGGCGGTCGTCTCCGCGGTGAAGAAGGCCGTGGTCGACCAGCTCGACGGCCAGGCGGGCTGGCGGGTGGTGAGCGTCAACCAGAACGGCGTCGAGGTCGAGGTGCTGCACGAGGTCGAAGGGTCGCCGGCGCCCTCGGTGTCGATCACCCTGGACCGGGTGGTGCAGAACGCGGCCCAGCGCGCGGTCGACAACAAGGGCGGCAAGGCGATGATCGTGGTGATCAAGCCGTCGACCGGGGAGATCCTCGCGATCGCGCAGAACGGCGGGGCCGACGCGGACGGTCTGCCCGCCACCAACGGCCTGTTCCCACCGGGATCGACGTTCAAGATGATCACCGCGGGCGCGGCCGTCGACCGCGACATGGCCACGCCCAACTCGATGCTCGGCTGCCCGGGCCATCTCGACATCGGCCACCGCACGGTGCCCAACTACGGCGGCTTCGACCTCGGTGTGGTGTCGCTGTCGCGCGCATTCGCCAGCTCGTGCAACACCACGTTCGCGGAGTTGAGCAGCCGGATGCCGCCGCGCGGCCTGACCCAGACGGCCGCCCAATACGGGATGGGCCTCGACTACACGGTGGACGGCGTCACCACGGTGACGGGGTCGGTGCCACCGACGGTGGACCTGGCCGAACGCACCGAGGACGGGTTCGGCCAGGGCAAGGTGCTGGCCAGCCCGTTCGGCATGGCCCTGGTGGCGGCCACGGTCGCCGCGGGCAAGACACCCGTGCCGCAACTGATCGTGGGCCGGCAGACGGCGGTCCAGGGGGACACCACGCCGATCAGCCCGAAGATGATCGACGCGCTGCGGCCGATGATGCGTCTGGTGGTAACCAACGGGACCGCCAAGGAGATCGCCGGCTGCGGCGAGATCTACGGAAAGACCGGTGAGGCCGAGTTCCCGGGCGGATCGCACTCCTGGTTCGCCGGGTATCGCGGCGACCTGGCCTTCGCCTCGCTGATCGTGGGGGGCGGCAGCTCCGAGTGGGCGGTCCGGATGACCAAGTTCATGTTCGAGGCGCTGCCGCCGAACTTCCTGGCCTGACACGTGGGGCTCCCGGGCCCGCATCAGCGGTAAATTGCGAACATGACCGATACCGGCGGCGACATGGTGGCCCTGCGGGTCTCCGACGCCGACCGCAACGGCACGATGCGGCGACTGCACAACGCCGTCGCGCTCGGGCTGATCGACATCGACGAGTTCGAGCAGCGCTCGTCGCAGGTGTCCTACGCCCGCACCCGCGGCGAGCTGGACGGGCTGGTGGGCGACCTGCCGGGACCGGGCGCCATCGTCACCTCCGCGGCCGACCGGGTGGAACTGCGCGGCTGGGCGGGTTCGCTGAAGCGCCACGGCGAATGGACGGTGCCCACCCGGCTGGCCCTGGTCCGCCGCCTGGGCTCGGTGGAACTCGACCTCACCAAGGCCCGGTTCGCCGGCCCGGTGGTGGTCATCGAACTCGACATGAGATTCGGCTCGGTGGAGATCCGATTGCCCGACGGGGCCAGCGCGTCGATCGACGACGTCGAGGTCTACGTGGGCAGCGCCAGCGACCGGCGCAAGGACCCGCCTGGTGAGGGCAGGCCGCATGTGGTGCTGACCGGTCGGGTGGTGTGCGGCTCGGTCAACATCCGGGGACCACGGCGCTCGCTGCTGCGCCGGCCGCGGCCCTAATCGCTTGGCTGGACCCCGGTTAAGCTGGTCGCATGCCTGCTCGCACCGCGCTTTCCCCCGGAGAGTTGTCCCCGACTCTGCCGGTGCCCGGGCGCATCCCGCGCCCCGAGTACGTCGGCAAGTCCACGGCCCAAGAGGGCAGCGAACCGTGGGTGCAGACACCCGAGGTGATCGAGAAGATGCGCGTCGCCGGCCAGATCGCGGCCGCTGCACTGGTGGAGGCGGGCAAGGCCGTCGCACCCGGGGTGACCACCGACGAGCTGGACCGCATCGCCCACGAGTACATGGTCGACCACGGCGCCTATCCGTCCACGCTGGGCTACAAGGGCTACCCGAAGTCGTGCTGCACGTCGCTCAACGAGGTCATCTGCCACGGGATCCCCGACTCGACGGTGATCGAGGACGGTGACATCGTCAACATCGACGTCACCGCCTACATCGACGGTGTGCACGGCGACACCAATGCCACCTTCCTGGCCGGCGACGTCGCGGAAGAACACCGGCTACTGGTGGAGCGCACCCGCGAGGCGACGATGCGCGCCATCAACGCCGTCAAGCCCGGACGCGCACTCTCGGTGGTCGGCCGGGTCATCGAGTCGTACGCAAACCGGTTCGGCTACAACGTGGTTCGTGACTTCACCGGTCACGGCATCGGCACCACGTTCCACAACGGGCTGGTCGTCCTGCACTACGACCAGCCCTCGGTGTCCACCGTCATGCAACCGGGGATGACGTTCACCATCGAACCGATGATCAACCTCGGCGGCCTGGACTACGAGATCTGGGACGACGGCTGGACCGTGGTCACCCGCGACCGCAAGTGGACCGCGCAGTTCGAGCACACCCTGCTGGTCACCGACACCGGCGTCGAAATCCTCACCCTGCCATGACGTTTGCCGGATGACCGGAGCCCTGCTGGTGGCGGGGACCAGCTCCGACGCCGGGAAATCGGTGGTGGTGGCCGGCCTGTGCCGGCTGCTGGCCCGGCGCGGCGTGCGGGTCGCGCCGTTCAAGGCGCAGAACATGTCCAACAACTCCGTGGTGACCGTCGAGGGCGGTGAGATCGGCCGTGCCCAGGCGATCCAGGCGCGCGGGGCCGGGCTGGAACCCAGCGTGCGGTTCAACCCGATCCTGCTCAAACCGGGCAGCGACCGCACCTCGCAGCTGGTGATCAAGGGCCGGGTCGCCGACTCGGTCAGCGCCAAAAGCTATGTGCGGTACCGTGATCGGCTTGCCTCCGTCGTCCTCGACGAATTGACCTGCCTGCGTGACGAATTCGATGCGGTGATCTGTGAGGGGGCCGGCTCGCCGGCCGAGATCAACCTGCGCGCCACCGATCTGGCCAACATGGGGCTGGCCCGGGCCGCGCAGTTGCCGGTGCTGCTGGTCGGGGACATCGACCGCGGCGGCCTGCTGGCGCATCTGTTCGGAACGGTCGCGGTGCTCGAACCCGACGACCAGGCGCTGATCGCCGGCTTCATCGTCAACAAATTCCGCGGCGACCCAGCGCTGCTCGAGCCCGGGCTGCGCCAGCTGCACGAGATGACGGGCCGCCCGACCTATGGCGTGCTGCCGTACGCGGACAAGCTGTGGCTGGACGCCGAGGACTCGTTGTCGGTGGTCGCGCACCGCGTCATCGGCACGCCCGCGCCCCCGTGCGGCAAGGAGTGGCTGCGGGTGGCCGCCATCCGGCTGCCCCGGATCTCCAACTCCACCGACGTCGAGGCGCTGGCGTGCGAACCGGGCGTGCTGGTGCGCTGGGTCACCGACCCCGCCGACACCACCGACACCGACCTGATCGTCATCCCCGGCAGCAAAGCCACTGTCGCCGACCTGTCTTGGCTGCGCGATCGCGGACTGGCCGACGCGATCACCGCGCACGCCGGCGCGGGCAAGCCGGTGCTGGGAATCTGTGGGGGATTTCAAATGCTGTGCAGTCGCCTAGACGATCCGGTGGAATCCGGGACCGCGGGCGTGCCCGGCCTGGGTCTGCTCGACGCCGACATCGCCTTCGATCACGAGAAGACCCTGCGCCGCTGGCCGCGGCCCCTGACCGGCTACGAGATCCATCACGGGCGGGTCACCCGCTGTGCCGAGCAGGGCTGGTTCGCGGTCGATGCGGACCAGTGTCCGCAGGGTGTGGTGCGCGGCGCGGTCTTCGGGACCCATTGGCACGGCCTGCTCGACAACGACGAGTTCCGGCGCGGCTGGCTGCGCCGGGTCGCCGACGCGGCCGGACGCGGCGGTTTCGTGGTCGGCGACGTCAACGTCGCCGCGCGCCGCGATGCCCAGCTCGATCTCGCCGCCGACCTGCTGGCGTCTCACCTGGACATCGAGGGTATTCTCAGCCTGCTTGATGGTCCGCCGCCGCGGCGGCCGGTTCTCGCAAGTAGCTTGTCGCCGTAGGGAATTCGCCGCGCGGGCGGGATGAACGCCGCCGTTGACGGCATGGTAAAAATACCTGATTTGCGTACCAGATGCCCAGAATCGTCGCGCTCGCATGCCGTTTGGCTGTAGCGTGCTTGGGTGTCCTCGATGATGACCACCCTGGACGGGTTCGGTGTCCCGGTGGTTGTGGGCGGCCCGGAGAACGGCGTCGTCGTCGTCATACTGGGCGACGAGGACCGCGCCCCGGCCGCCTACGACGCTGTCTGCGAGCGGCTGCACACCGCCTCGCTTCGGACGGTCGTGGTCGGCTTCGATCCGCGCCTGACGCCCAAGTCGATGATCGGCATCCTCGATGCGCTGGGCATCGGGTGGGCCGTGGTGATGGGCGACCGTGCCGGCGCCGAACTCGCCTGGGAGCTGACCGCGACCAAGCTGGGCCGGTTCGTCGGGCTGGTGGTGATCGACCGCGGCCATCCGCGGGCCGCCAATTACGAGGGCGCCATCACCGACGGACACTGCCCGCCGGTCGAGATCGGCACCACCGTGTTGGTCAGCTCGCCGGCCGCCCGGGCGGTGGCCGAGGCCAGCCAGCGCTTCGTCTACGCCGACTACCGGGTGGTGCACCTGGGGCGGCGCACCGTGCAGGAGTCGACGGCGCAGCTGGCCGCCGAGATCATTTTGCGCACCAGCAGCTGGTAGCGCCTGGTTGACTGACGGTCATGGCCAGTGAAGAACGTGCTGTGACCGATCCGAACGCCGCGATGTTGTCGTTGCCCGCGCTCGATCGGCTCGTCGGCACCGGCGAGGTGGACACCGTCATCGTGGCGTTCGCCGACATGCAGGGCCGGCTGGTCGGGAAGCGGATCGACGCGCGGCTGTTCGTCGACCAGGTGGCCGACCACGGCGCCGAGTGCTGCGGCTACCTGCTCGCCGTCGACGTCGACATGAACACCGTGGGCGGGTACGCGATGTCGAGCTGGGACACCGGATACGGCGACACGGTGGCCAGGCCCGACCTGTCCACCCTGCGGCGCATTCCCTGGCTGCCCGGCACGGCGTTGGCGATCGCCGACGTGGGCTGGGCCGACGGCGGCCCGGTCGCCGTGTCGCCGCGGGCGATCCTGCGCCGCCAGCTGGACCGGCTGGCCGACCGGGGCCTGGCCGCCAACGTCGCCACGGAGCTGGAATTCATCGTCTTCGACGAGCCCTACCGCCAGGCCTGGGCCAACGGCTACCGCGGGCTGACCCCGGCCAGCGACTACAACATCGACTACGCGATCTCGGCGTCGTCGCGCATGGAGCCGCTGCTGCGCGACATTCGTCAGGGAATGATCGGCGCCGGCCTGCGATTCGAGGCGGTCAAGGGCGAATGCAACAGGGGGCAGCAGGAAATCGGTTTCCGGTACGCCGACGCGTTGGTCACCTGCGACAACCACGTCATCTACAAGAACGGCGCCAAGGAGATCGCCGACCAGCACGGCAAGAGCCTGACGTTCATGGCCAAATACGATGAGCGAGAAGGGAACAGCTGTCACGTTCACCTCTCACTGCGTGATCCGCAGGGCGGCGCGGTGTTCGCCGATCCCAGCCGCCCGCACGGCATGTCGTCGGCGTTCTGCGGCTTTTTGGCCGGCCTGCTGGCCACCCTGCGCGACTTCACGCTCTTCTATGCGCCGAACATCAACTCCTACAAGCGATTCGCCGACGGCAGCTTCGCGCCCACGGCGCTGGCGTGGGGATTGGACAATCGCACCTGCGCGCTGCGGGTGGTCGGCCACGGACCCAACACCCGGGTCGAGTGCCGCGTCCCGGGCGGCGACGTCAACCCGTATCTGGCGGTGGCGGCGATGGTCGCCGGCGGGCTGTACGGTATCGAACGGGGGCTCGAGCTACCGGAGCCCTGCGCGGGAAACGCCTACCAGGCTCCGGGCGTCGAGCGGTTGCCCGTCACGCTGGCCGAGGCGGCCTCGGTGTTCGAGCACTCGACGCTCGCGCGGGACGTGTTCGGTGACGACGTGGTCGCCCACTATCTGAACAACGCCCGGGTGGAGCTGGCGGCGTTCAACGCGGCGGTCACCGACTGGGAGAGGATGCGTGGGTTTGAACGCCTCTAGGTCTACGCTGCGCCCGGTGATCGGCCTGACGACGTACCTGGAGCAGGTGCAGACCGGCATCTGGGACATCCGCGCCGGTTACCTGCCTTCGGACTACTTCGAAGGCGTCATCTTGGCCGGCGGGATCGCGGTGTTGCTGCCGCCGCAGCCGGTGGACGCCGAGATCGTCGACGCGGTACTGGACGGCCTGCACGCGCTGGTGATCACCGGGGGATACGACCTGGATCCTGCCAGCTACGGCCAGCGACCGCACCCGACCACCGACGCGCCCCGCACCGACCGCGACGCCTGGGAATTCGCGCTGTTGCGGGGCGCGCTGCGGCGAGGCCTGCCGGTGCTCGGAATCTGCCGCGGCGCACAGGTGCTCAACGTCGCGCTGGGCGGTACGCTGCACCAGCACCTGCCCGACGTCCTCGGGCACAGCGGGCACCGGGCGGGCAACGGGGTGTTCACCAGGCTGCCGGTCCGCACGGTCCCGGGCACCCGACTGGCCGCGCTGGTCGGGGAGTCCGCCGACGCGCCGAGCTATCACCACCAGGCCGTCGACCGGGTGGCGGACGGCCTGGTGGTCAGCGCGCGGGACGCCGACGGCGTCGTCGAGGCGCTGGAGCTGCCGGGCGACAGGTTTGTGCTTGCGGTGCAATGGCATCCGGAACAGTCGCTGCAAGACCTGCGGTTGTTCGCCGCGATCGTCGATGCCGCCCGGTCCTACGCGGGGCGCGCGAGTTGAGCGCCACGCGGCTGATCAACCCGGCAACCGAGGAAGTGCTGCGCTCGGTCGAACACGCCGACGCCGCCGCCGTCGACGACGCGGTGGACCGGGCGCGGGCCGCCCAGCGGCGGTGGGCTCGGCTGTCCCCGGCCGAGCGGGCCGCCGGCCTGCGCGACTTCGCCGCCGCCGTCGACGCCCACCTGGGCGAGCTGGCCGCGCTCGAGGTCGCCAACTCCGGACATCCCATCGCGTCCGCCGAATGGGAGGCCGGTCACGTCCGCGACGTGTTGAACTTCTACGCGGCCAGCCCGGAACGTTTGTCCGGCAAGCAGATTCCCGTGGCCGGTGGCCTGGACGTCACGTTCAACGAGCCGATGGGCGTGGTCGGCGTGATCACCCCGTGGAACTTCCCGATGCCCATCGCGTCATGGGGCTTCGCACCGGCCCTGGCCGCGGGCAACGCGGTGCTGATCAAACCCGCCGAGGCGACGCCCCTGACCACCCTCCGGCTCGGTGAGCTCGCGGTGCAGGCCGGACTCGACGCCGACGTGCTGCAGGTGCTGCCCGGTCGGGGCGCGGTGGTCGGGGAGCGGTTCGTCACCCATCCCGACATCCGCAAGATCGTGTTCACCGGGTCCACCGAGGTCGGCAAGCGGGTGATGTCCGGTGCGGCCGCCCAGGTCAAGCGGGTGACCCTGGAACTGGGCGGCAAGAGCGCCAACATCGTGTTCGCCGACTGCGACCTCGAGCGCGCCGCCGCCACCGCACCGGCCGGGGTGTTCGACAACGCGGGGCAGGACTGCTGCGCCCGCAGCCGAATCCTGGTGCAGCGCAGCGTCTATGACCGGTTCATGGAGCTGCTCGAGCCCGCCGTCACCGGCGTCGTCGTTGGCGATCCGGCGTCCCGGGACACCGAGATGGGTCCGCTGGTGTCGGCAGCGCACCGCGACAAGGTCGCGTCGTATGTGCCCGACGACGCGCCCGTCGCCTTCCGCGGCACCGCGCCAGGCGGACGCGGATTCTGGTTCCCGCCAACGGTTCTGACTCCGCGGCGCACCGACCGCAGCGTCACCGACGAGATTTTCGGCCCGGTCGTGACGGTGCTGTCCTTCGACGACGAGCACGACGCCGTCGCGCTGGCCAACGACACCCGCTACGGGCTGTCCGGATCGATCTGGACGGACGACCTGTCCCGTGCGCTGCGCGTGTCCAGGGCCATCGAATCCGGCAATCTGTCGGTGAATTCGCACTCGTCGGTGCGGTACAGCACGCCGTTCGGCGGGTTCAAGCAGTCCGGTCTGGGCCGTGAGCTGGGCCCGGACGCGCCGTTGCACTTCACCGAGACCAAGAACGTGTTCATCGCGATCAGGGAGGACTAGGCGGTGGCGGTCGATCTCACCCAACGATTGGCGGGCCGCGTGGCCGTCGTCACCGGCGCCGGCGGCGGCATCGGGCTGGCCGCGGCGCGGCGGATGCACGCCGAGGGCGCCACCATCGTGATCGGCGACATCGACGCCGACGCGGGCGGCACGGCGGCCGACGAACTGTCCGGCCTGTTCGTGCCCACCGACGTGTCCGACGAGGCCGCGGTCAACGCGCTCTTCGACACCGCGGCGCGGGCCCACGGGCGCATCGACATCGCATTCAACAACGCCGGCATCTCGCCGCCCGACGACGACCTCATCGAGAACACCGAACTGCCGGCGTGGCAACGCGTCCAAGACGTCAACCTGAAGTCGGTGTACCTGTGCTGCCGGGCGGCGTTGCGGCACATGGTTCCCGCGCGGCAGGGCTCGATCATCAACACGGCGTCGTTCGTCGCCGTCCTGGGGTCGGCGACGTCGCAGATCTCCTATACCGCCTCCAAGGGCGGGGTGCTGGCCATGTCGCGCGAGCTGGGTGTGCAGTTCGCCCGGCAGGGCATCCGGGTCAACGCGTTGTGCCCCGGGCCGGTCAACACCCCGCTGCTGCAAGAGCTTTTCGCCAAGGACCCCGAGCGGGCCGCCCGCCGGCTGGTGCACGTCCCGGTGGGCCGATTCGCCAATCCCGACGAAATCGCTTCGGCGGTAGCATTTTTGGCCAGCGATGATGCGTCGTTCATCACCGCTTCGACGTTCATGGTGGACGGCGGCATCAGCGCCGCCTACGTCACCCCGCTTTAACCGCCGTACTTGTCGGCCGCATGTGACCCGGGATGCTCGCTGATCGCGACCAGGTGGATGGGCTCGCCGACCCGCGCCTCGCGCATCCGCTCCATCATGGGGGCGGCGGCCACCCAGGCGCGCGGCACCGACAGCACGCCGACCGGCATCCCGCGGCCCAGGCCCGCGTGCACGCCGTCGGGGGCGGCGGGCTTGGGGAACAGCGACTGCAGGGCCGCCGTCTTGTTCATCGAATTGAGGTGGCCGATCGCGAAGTCCGACGGCGCGGTCACCGAATTCAGTTTCGACAGCGACGGGGTGACCGCGGCGAGGGACGCCTCGAGCGTGGCCAGCGGCGACGACGCCAGCCCTTTGAGGGTGTCGGGGATCGCCGACATCAGTTCACGGCCGGCGGACACGACGTCCGGTGCGGACTGCAGGGTCCAATTGCGTTTCGTCACAGCGGGTTTGCCGGGCGGAGCGGGGAAGGGGGCCATCGTCACGGCACCGGCCGCGGCCTCGGCATAGGCGTGCATGGCGTCAACGTTTTGCGCCCACATCGCGTCGTACTCGGCATCGACGTTCGCGATCGCCGCGCTCCGCTGGCCCAGGCAATTCGCCGACGCCAGCGAGATTCGGTGCGCGCGGTTGCCGGCGATCTCCGGCGGGGGCACCGTCGCCGTGAAGGCCGACTGATGGGCGCCGGCCGCCGCCGCGAGCTGGGTGGCCGCGTGCTCGCTGCGGGCCGCGACGGCGTCGAGCCAGTCCAGGTAGCGTGCTGCGGCTTGGCCGAGCGCCGCGGCCTCGCTCTCAGCCAGCCGTGCGGTCGCCGCGCGGTAGTCGGCCGCCGCGCGGAAGAGCCGCGCGGCCAGTGCTTCCCACGCCGCCGCGGCGCGCATCATCGATCCCGCGCCGGGACCCGAATACATCAGCCCGGAGCTGATCTCCGGAGGTAGCGCCGCGAAATTCATGACAACCTTCGCCTGCCGGTGGCGGTACACGTGGTGCCCGAAAACATGAGGGTCTTCTTTCACGAGATAGACACGGGGGTTACAAGCCGCGGGGCGCTCACATGTTGCGCACACACACCGTGCGTCGGCGAAACACGCCCACCCCGGGCGTAACGATCAGCGGCGGGCGACGCAGATCAGGGTCAAGATATCTCGGTCGGGCGCGATGGCCGCGGGCGCGCGGGGGTGGCTGCCGACGGGCGCAAAGCCGATCGGGGTGAACGACAATGGCGCCGGCGTAAGCACCGATTGCGGCGACAACCGGTTCCACGTCGGGGGCCGTTCCTTGGTCATCCACGCGCTGCGAAACGGCTTCTGGTGGGTGTTGTTCGCCGGTGCCGAAGAAGACCGCGCGGCGGCCAGGGCGGGGCGGCCGACGGAGACGGGACGCTCCTGCGTCGGCCCGCCCTGCGCGCCGACGGCCGCCGCGGTCCACGCAGCCGGCTCCGGCGGGGCCGCGGCGGCGAAGTTGGGCCGCACCCACGAGCCCGTGACCAGGGCGGTGAACACCCCGAGCGCCGCGGCAACCGCGATGGCCAGCTGCCATCGCCGAGTTACGCCAACGCCCCGGAAAACCACAGTGCACCGAATGTACCGCGCGAAAATCGGTGAACGGTTCCAGCGAGCTGTGAACTCGATCCGAGTGCGATGTGTGTTTGCGCAGCTACGGCCGGAAGGCGAGGAGCGGGATCGCCATCTCCGCCGCGGTGGCTCCGCCGTGAAAGCCGACCAGGCGGGCCGTTTCCGGGGGTTCGTGCGCGCTGGCCAGCACCGCGGTGTCGCCGGAACAGACCACCACCACGTCGCCAAGCCGCTCGGAGTGTGGCGCGGCGACGGGCCCGAACATGCCGGTGGCCACCGCCTGCTCGCGGCTGTACACGTTGGCGCGGCGGTCCAGCAGCTCGCCCCACGCGGCCCGCACGTCGGCGGCGGCGCCCGGCTCGGTGTGCAGATAGCGCACCCGCGGCTCGCCGGCCACCACCCGGATTCCCGCGGCCAGCCGGGGGTCGGTGTCGAGGTCGATGCGCGCCTCGGGTGGGACGTTGATGCCGCCGTGGTCGGCGGTCACCAGCACCGCCGCGTTGGCCGGCAGCGCGTCGAACAGGCGCGACAGCAGCGCGTCGATGTTGGTCGCCGCGGTATGCCACTGCTCGGAGCCGACGCCGAAGACATGGGCGGCGGTGTCGAGCTCCGCGGTGTAGCCGTATACCAGCCCGGGCGCCGCGCGCAGCTCGTCGGCCACCAGCCGCGCGTAGTCGTCGGTGGGGCCGGCCGGGTGGACCTCGGCGCCGCGATACGCGGCCTCGGTCAGCCCGCTGCCGAGGAACGCGGCCGGCAGCACGGCGCGGGCGCTCACGCCGGCGTTTTTGAGCCGTTCGAACCAGGTCGGCACCGGCTGCCAGAGGGCGGGGGGCGGGTCGTCGCGCCACCGGACGTGGTGCAGCACTCGGTCGGTGCCAGGCACTCTGAGCGTGAAGCCCAGAATGCCGTGTTCGCCCGGGAGCGCGCCGGTGCCCAGTGACACCAGGCTGGTCGGCGTGGTCGACGGGAACGTGCAGTCCAGCCGGGTCAGCCGGCCGGTGGTACCGGCCAGCACGGACGCGAGCAGCGGCGTGGTGCCGCCCAGCTGCGGGAGCAGGTGCCAGCCCAGCCCGTCGACCAGCACCACGAGCACCCGGTCGATCCGGTCGGCGCCGGCCCAGTCGGCCAGCGCCAGGTTGTCCACCCCGCCCGGGGCCCCGAGCAGCGCGGCCGCGGCGGGCAGCACGTCGCACAGGGAACCGGGCACCGGGCCAGTCTGGCGGTGAAGTCAGACGCGCGCCAGTCGGTGGTCGGTCGCCAGCAGCTGCCGATTCGTGCAGTCGGTGAGCGCGCAGAGCTGCGCCGGCGACAGCCGGCCGCACAACCGGCCCCAGTGCATCGCCACCACATCACCGGCGGCCACGTCGGGCACGGCGCTGTACCCGTCGGCCCACACCTCGAGCACACGCGCCGCCGGTTTCGACAGCGTGAGCGCCCGACCATCCCATGCCAGCCTCCGGCACAACACCTCGACGCGGTCGGCGTCGCGGAAAAGCACTGTCCCCGAGGTGATTCGGCAGTTATCCAGCACGCTCAGCGGCTGCTCGTCGGAACCCCGGCCCAAGAACCGCGTCCACGGATACACCCCGAACACGTGGAAGCAGTGGTTGCCGGCGGCCTCGCACGCCAGATCCGAGGTCAGGTGCGACCAGTAGTGGCCCGCCTGCGGGCCGATGATCGCGAGCAGCGCGTCGAAGAACTCCTGCGGGTCCAGGCCGGCGGCGACTCCGCCGCCGAGCCAATACGATTCGACCAGGCGGTAATCCAGCGGGTCGGCGATGCCGGTCAGCTTCGACAGCACCCGCAGATACGGCCACGCGCCGGAGAACTGGGTCGCCGCCCTGCGCACGTCGGCGAGCGACCCGTCGCGCAGGGTGGCGCCCAACGGCGGACCGCAGTAGCCGAGCGCGTTGGGCGCGTAGGCGTAGCGGGCGAACATCTCGGCGCCCGCGTCGCGGCTGTCCGAATCGGCCAAGGATCACCCCCGACCGGCCTGGCCCACCAGCTTGACGGCGTCACGGTGCATGCGGCCGAAGTTGTAGTACGCCGCGCACGCGCCCTCCGGGGACACCATGCACGTCCCGATCGGCGTCTCGGGTGTGCAGGCGGTGCCGAAAACCTTGCACTCCCAAGGCTTGAGCACACCCTTGAGCACCTCGCCGCACTGGCAGGCCTTCGGGTCGGCGACCCGCACGCCGGGCATCGCGAACCGCAGCTCGGCGTCGAACTCCGCGAAATCGTCGTGCAGCCGCAGCGCGCTCTGCGAGATGAAGCCCAACCCGCGCCACTCGAAGTGTGGGCGCAGCGCGAACACCGTGCCCATCAGCGCCAGGGCGGCGGGGTTGCCGTGCTCGGGCACCACGCGCTTGTACTGGTTCTCCACCTCGCAGCGGCCCTCGCGGATCTGACGCAGCAGCATCGCGACCGAGGCCAGGATGTCCAATGGCTCGAAACCGGCCACCACCAACGGCTTTCGATACACCTCCGGGACGAACCGGTAGGGGCGATTGCCCACCACGGTGGACACGTGCCCGGGGCCGATGAAGCCGGACAGTCGCAGGTCCGGCGACTCCAGGATGGCCCTGATCGGCGGCACGATGGTCACGTGGTTGCAGAACACGCTGAAGTTGGGCAGGCTCAACTCGCGCGCCCGCACCAGCGTGACCGCGGTCGACGGCGCGGTGGTCTCGAAACCGATCGCGAAGAACACCACCTGCTTGCCGGGGTTGTCGACCGCGATCTTCAGCGCGTCCAGCGGCGAGTAGACGAACCGCACATCGGCCCCGCGGGCCTTGGCGTCCAGCAGGCTGCCGTGCGAGCCGGGCACCCGCATCATGTCCCCGAAGCAGGTGAAGATCACGTCGGGCTGGCCGGCCAGCCACATCGCGTCGTCGATGCGGCCCATCGGGATCACGCAGACCGGGCAGCCGGGGCCGTGCACCAGTTCGACGTTGTCGGGCAGCAGGTGTTCGATGCCGTGCCGGTAGATGGTGTGCGTGTGCCCGCCGCACACCTCCATGAACTTGAACTCCTCGCCGCCGGCCCCGGCCAGGTGCTCGATGGCCGTCAGCAGCTTGCGCGCCGCGGCCGGGTCGCGGAATTCGTCAACGAATTTCATTGCCGCTCCTCGTCAAACGATGGCCGACGAATCGAAGGCCTGCATTTCGGTCGTGTAGGTGTCGCCGAGTTTCTTGATGGCCGCCAGGGTCAGCAGCGCCTCGGTCTCGTCGATCTTGGCCATCGCGAACCCGACGTGCACCAGCACCCAGTCGTCCGGTTCGGGCATGTCGTTCTCCAGCAACCGGACGCTGATCGTCCGCTGCACGCCGCTGACGTCAACCTTGGCCAAGCAGTTGGCTGGATCGGTGATCTCCACGATCCGGCCCGGAATGCCCAGACACATCTCGGCGTATCTCCTTTCTGGTCAGCAGATCCGCGGCAGCGGGTCGCCGACGAGCATGTCGACGATCCGGGTGCCGCCGAATCCGGTGCGCAGCACCACGCTTTCGGCGGGTTCGGTGACGATTTCCCCGACCTCGGCCGCCTGCGCGCCCAGGGGGTGCGACCGTAGCGCGGCCAGTCCGGCTTCGGCCTCCTCCGGTGCGACGACGGCGACGAACTTGCCCTCGTTGGCGACGTAGAGCGGGTCGATGCCGAGCAGTTCGCAGGCGCCATTCACCATGGGCGCCACCGGAAGTCGCTCCTCTTCGAGCAGCACACCGAGGCCGCAGGCCTGGGCCAACTCGTTGCACACGGTGCCGACCCCGCCGCGGGTCGCGTCGCGCATCCACCGGGTGGACGGGGCGGCCGCCATCAACAACTCCACCAGCGGGCTGACCGACGCGGTGTCCGAGGCGATGTCGGCCTCGATGGCCAGATCGCCGCGGGCGAGCATCACGGCCATGCCGTGGTCGCCCATCGACCCGGACAGTAGCACCTTGTCTCCGGCGCGGACCGACTGCGCCGACAGCGTGCGCCCCGCGGGGATGACGCCGGTTCCGGCGGTGGTGATGAACAGGCCGTCGGCCGCACCCTTGGGCACCACCTTGGTGTCGCCGGTGACGACCTGCACGCCGGCGGCCGCGGCCGCGGCGGCCATGTCGGCGACGATCTCTTTCAAATCGGCGATCGGGAAGCCCTCTTCGAGCACGAACGCCGCCGAGATCCAGGACGGCACCGCGCCGGCCACCGCCAGGTCGTTGCAGGTGCCGTGGATCGCGAGTTCTCCGATGGAGCCGCCGGGGAACCGGCGGGGCTGCACCACAAAGGAATCCGTCGACATCGCCACCCGCTCGCCGCCGGGCAGGGCCAGGACGGCGCCGTCGCCCAGCGACTCGAGCAACGGGTTACGAAACGCCTCCACGAACACCGCGTCCACCAGCGCCGCCGACGCCTTGCCGCCCGCCCCGTGCGCGAGGGTCACGTGATCGTCGAGCAGTCGGGGGCGACGCCGGCGGAACGACTCGATCCGCTCGATCACGTCGCCTTCGCCGAACCGCGGCCCCGACGACAGATAGTCGCTCGCTTGGTTTTTCATGCGCCCCCCCGATCGTGAGCAAGGCAATCGTGGACGGTCAGCCACAACTGGTAGCCGACCAGCGCCTGCGACTCCTGAATGCGGTGCACGCTCTGCGAACGAACGACGAAACAGGCGTCCACATTCGGGTTGCTGACGAAGGCGCCGCCGTCGTAGCCGGAGAACCCGATGGTGTACAGGCCGCGCTTGTGCGCCTCGGCCAGCGCCGCCAGCAGGTTGGGCGAGTTGCCGCTGGTCGACATCGCGATCGCGATGTCGCCGTCGCGCGCACGGGCGATCAGCTGCCGGGCGAACACCAGCTCGAACCCGACGTCGTTGCCCAGTGCGGTCAGGATCGCCTGATCGGCGGTCAGCGACCAGGCCGGCAGGGGATCGCCGAGCGGTGGGCGCGCGAACAGCCCGGCCAGCGTGGTGCAGTCGGTGCAGCTGCCGCCGTTGCCGAAGGTGAACATTCTTCCGCCGGAGGCGAATCGGCGCGCCAGCTCGGCACCGGCGGCCGCCAGCAGGTCGGCGTTGGCCTCCAGCGTGGAGCGTCGCAGTGCCAAACTTTCCGACGCCTTGGCCTGCGCGGACGCGGCGAGGTCGGCGAGCAGCGCGGAGGGGTCGTCCTCTTCGGCGTCGATGAACGGATACAAGAAGTTGGTGGGCTCGTAGGTCGGACTCATGAAACGTCCTCCTCCACGGGGTCTGATGGCGCTGCTCCTCGGATCCCGGCTGCGCCGGCATCGTCGTCGCAGACGCGGCTGATCGCCGTTCCGGCGTGCACCAGCACCAACTCACCGGGAGCGACCGGGTCGACGAGCGTGGTGACCACGTCCTCGACCCCCCGAGCGGTGCGCACCTTTGCCTGCCCGTCGACGCCAGCGCTCACCACCTCGCCGAGCCGGCCCTCGTCGCTGCACGTGACGCAGACCTCCTCGTCGCGTTTGGGTTTGAGCAGCCCGGAGTGTTCGAAGCAGACGTGGGTCAGCTCCCACAGCAGGTGGTAGAACAGCACGAAGCCACCGGTGGCGGGCACGCGCGGATCGGGATCGTCCAGCCACAGCACGTGATCGGCCACGACGGCAGGGGGCGCCTCGCCGCTGCCGATCCAGATCGTGGTGGCGCCCCACGCCGGCGCGCGGCGCATCACCGAGCGCACGTCCGCGTTGTCGGCACCGGAGATCGCGACCACGATGTCGCCGGGCCGCACCGACACCCGAACGAGATCGACCAGATCGGCTCCGGTCAGTGCCACGGCCGGCAAGGCCCGCTTGCCCATGATCACCGGGTGGACGAATTCGACCGCGATGTGCAGCGCATGAGGTTCCCACGACGGCGCGATCGACCACATGGTGGCGCCCGCTGCGAATCGCTTGGCCAGCGTCAGGGCGGTGGCGGCGAGGTCTTCGGCCAGTTCGGCGCTCAGCCCACGATCGATGGCGGTGGTGATCATCGCGTCAACCCCTCCTCCTGTCCGGTCAGCGCCGAGACCGCGGCCTGCCCCAGGGCCAGCCCGCCGTCGTTCGGTGGCACGAGACGATGCGTGAGCACTTCAAACCCGTTCTGCCGCAGCAGCGTACGGCAGGCGTCCAGCAAGAGGACGTTCTGGAACACCCCGCCGGTGAGGCCCACCAGTGTGGTGTCGCCAGCCACCTGGGTGACGACCTCGGCGACGGCGACGGCGACGGCCTGATGAAACGCCGCGGCCAGCACCGCCGGTCGTGTTCCGGCGTACAGCGCCGCCACCATCGTCTGGACCATCGGCGCCGGATCGATCACCCCGTCGGGGCCCACCGTCAGGGGCAGCGACGGCCGCGCGCGGATTTCGCCGGCCGACTGCGCCAGCGCCTCGAGTTCGATCGCGGCCTGCCCCTCGTAGTCAATGCGGTGCCGCACCCCGAGCAGAGACGCGACCGCGTCGAACAGCCGGCCCATGCTCGAACAGGGCACGCAGCCCGCCCCGGTCTCCAATTGCGAACGGGTGAGCCGCAGTTCGTCGGAGGTCGCGGCGGCTACCGGCGCCAGGTCGGCGGTCCAGTCGATGTCGGCGGTCCACAGCTGCGACAGCGCCATTCGCCACGGATTGCGCACCGCCGCGTCGCCGCCGGGCAGCGGCACCGCCGACAGGTGGCCGGCCCGGACGAAACGATGGCTCCGGGTGTCGAGGGTGAGAATTTCGCCGCCCCAGATGGTTTCGTCGCAGCCGTAGCCGGTGCCGTCGAAGGAGACCCCGACGATGGGTTCGCCGAGGCGCCCGTGTTCGGCCAGCAGCGACACCACGTGGGCGTGGTGGTGCTGGACCAGATCCAGCGGACGCTCGTCCGCATGACGCTCCGCCCAGCTCCGCGTGTGATAACCGGGATGCAGGTCGGCGGCCAAACGCCCCGGGCGGCCGCGGATTTCACTGAGCTGGCGCACCACCCGCTCGAACGCGCGCAGCGTTTCCCAGGTGGCCATGTCGCCGATGTGACCGGACAGGTAGGCCCGGGGGCCGTCGGTGAGGCAGAAGGTGTTCTTCAATTCGCCGCCCACGGCGAGCACGGCGGGGCCGTCAAGCTTCAGGTCGATCGGCAGCGGCGCGTAGCCGCGGGACCGCCGGATCGGCAGCTCGTGAGGCCCCTCCTCGTCGTGCACGACGCGTACCACGGAGTCGTCGCACGGCACGTGGATCGGCCGGTCGTGGTCGAGCACCGCGTCGCACAAAGCGGCCGGGGGCCGCAGAAGTCTGCGCGCGGCATCGCCGTCGGTGAAGCAGATCGGCTCGTCGGAGCGGTTGGCACTGGTCAGCACCAGCGCGTCGGGCGGCGGTCGGGAGGCACCGGGTACCGGCGCCAGCAGCAGGTGATGAATGGGGGAGTACGGCAGCATCAGCCCCAGCAGCGGGCTGCCGGGCGCGACGGCAGCGGCGACCGGCGCGTCGGCGCGCCGCCGCAGCAAGACGATCGGGCGGGCCGGACCGCACAGCACCTCGGCCTCCGCGGCGTCGAGGTGGGCGTAGCGACGTGCCACGTCGAGGTCGCGCACCAGCATGGCAAAGGGCTTGGCGCCACGCGCTTTCCGCTGCCGCAACGTGCCGACGGCCGCCTCGTCGTCGACGGCGCAGGCCAGGTGGTAGCCGCCGACTCCCTTGATGGCCACCACCGCGCCGGATGCCAGCGCGCCCTGGGTAGCGGTCAGCGCGGCGTCCGAGCCGCTCACCCGCCCGGCCGGGGAGGCGAACCACAGGCTCGGCCCGCAGTCCGGGCACGCGATGGGCTGCGCGTGGAATCGGCGATCCGCCGGGTCGTGGTATTCGGCGGCGCAGCGCGCGCACATGGCGAAGCGCGACATCGTGGTGGCGGGCCGGTCGTAGGGCAGTGCGGTGATGATGGTGAACCGCGGCCCGCAGTTGGTGCAGGTCACGAACGGGTGCCGGTAACGGCGGTCGCGCGGGTCGAACAGCTCGGCGACGCAGTCGTCGCACACCGCGATGTCGGGCGGGACGGGGGTGGTCGAGCCTGCGGCCAACCGGCTTGGCACGATCAGGAATTCGGGTGGGCAGGCGGGATCGGCGGCGACGTCGGCGAACCGTGCCTCGGCGATCCGCGCCAGGGGCGGCGCCTCGGCGCACAGCCGGCGCCCGAAGTCCGCCACCGCGGCGGGCCGCCCCTGCACCTCGAGGAAGACCGCGCCCGAGTCGTTGCCGACGAATCCGGCCAGGCCGAGCTCGGTTGCGATCCGATGCACGAACGGGCGGAAGCCAACCCCCTGTACCACGCCGGTCACCGTGACGCGTTGCCGCACTTGGGTGTCGGCGGGGCCGGGTCGCAACAGCAGGGGGGTGTCGGTCATCTCAGCCGGCCTCCGGGTGGGGTGTCAGGTCGGTGCGGCCGCGTCCCATCAATTCCAGGCCGGCCATGGCTTGTTCGGCTCCGGCCTGATCCGTCTTCTCGACAACGAAGCCCATGTGGATGATCACCCAGTCGCCGGGCGCGAACGTCTCCTCGGGCAGCATGCCGACGTTGACCTTGCGTTGTTCGCCCGTGACGTCGACGAGGGCGAGCTGACCCTCGAAACCGTCCAGCATCGTGATGACCTGGCCCGGTATGCCCAAACACATTGTTCAGCACCCCGTTTCGGCCGTCGGCGTTGTCGCACCGTGCAACGCCGCGACGATCTCCTCCACCGCCCGCGCCGCCCGCGGGACGGCCCGTGCGACGGGTTCGGTCAGCCCGATGCCCTCCTGGACGCTGCCCGCCTCGCATCCGACGACCACGGTGTAGGGCGGCTGGCCGCCCAGCGCCCGCAGGCTGGCGAAAACCGCCGCGGGATCCATGCTGTGTCCGTCGAGGCCGTTCGTCTCGGGCGGCGAAGCGTGATCGGCCTGAAAGACGTGCAGCGTGCCGGGGTGGCCCTGGCTGGGCACGGCGTCGACCAGGACCAGGGTGTCCCACTCCTCGAGCAGGTCATAGGCCAGGTGCATGCCCCGGATTCCGTAGTCGATGACCTGGACCATCGGATCATCTTGGGGTAGTTCAGCATTGCGGACCACTTCGGAGCCGAACCCGTCGTCTCCCAGAAAGATGTTGCCGATCCCGGCTACCAGGATGCGCGTCGTCATGGTGGCACTCGTGTCGGTTACATCCGCCTCAACTTGAGATAACGACGGGCATCCGGCACCGATATCGCGCCGAACACCACCGCGATCGCGGCTACCAGCGCGACGAGGGCGATGAATATCCAACCTAGGACTTCCATGGTGAACTCCTCTCAGGGGTTTCTGCTGTGCTGCGATTGCAGCGGTTCGACTTCGTCGGGGGAGAAGTACAGGTACCGGCCGTACCAGTCGTGCAGCTCGGCGGCCGGGTCGTCGTCGACGACTACGCCGACGTGCTTGTTGCCCTCGACGTCCTCGTGCACCGAGGTGACGCGGGCGGTCTTGCCGGCGACGAAGATGTCCTGCGCGTCGGCGTTGCGCCGCGGCCGCAGCCGGACCTTGCTGCCGCGCGCAATCCGGATCCCGTTCACCAGCACCGCATCGATCTCGGGTCGTACGGCGTTGTCGGCCAGCGGATCCCACCAATCCACGCCGTCGGGGATCTCGGGTAGCAGGCCGGCGGAGGCGTCGAGCCCGTGCGGGTCGCGCAGCACGCCGTGCAGTCGTGCCATGGCCTCGGGCGACATCGCGTCGCATTCGTCGATGATTCGCGCGGCCCGCGGGTCGGTCGCCCGGGCCTGCGCCTTCTCGTCGTCGGTCATCGTCATCACGCGCAGGGTGAGGATCTCGTCGATCTCCGTGCAGTCGTACAGGGCCGTGTCGCTCTGTTCGGCGACCTCGGGGTGGTCGTAGAGGATGATCGGTGAGATCAGCAGCACGTCGTCGGTGCCCGGCGGCCCGGCCAGCACCGGGAAACAGCGGTGCCGCCCGCAGCGGGACACCGCATCGGTCGCGGCCTGGGGTGGCTCGAGCAGCGAGATGAACCGGCCGCCAACCACTTCGGCGATGAGGTGCGTCCCGATCATGGATCGCGCGATCGCGTCGTCTTTGTCGCGAGCGGGAGCGCCGGTGTTCGTGACCCGCACCGAGACCCGGCGCAGGTCGCCGTCGGGCTCGCCGGTGACGGTCAGTTCGCCCCGTATCTCCTGTCGTTCGCGAACCAGCCGGCCGCCGTCCAGGTTTTCGACGTCGGTTGTCGCGCCGGCCGTCACCGGCAACGACCAGGGCTGATCGCCGAACGCCAGGGGGCCGAAGGAGATTTCGCATTCCACGGCCTCATCCCACGTCAGCCACGACCCGGCCGGGGTGCGGAGCTCGTCGACGGGAACGAAATCTCCGGCGCCGGTGGCCCGTTCGGCCCGCCGGTGCTGCAACTGTAGGAAGCGCACCACCAGCGTCAGCGCCCGGGGGCCGTCGACCAGGAAATCCGCGGCCAGGGTGTCGTCTTCGCCCAGTCCGGCCTCGGCCGCGCCCGGCGGGCCTAAAACACCGAACTGCCAACGCGATTGGTTCTTGCTCGACGTCCCCCGATACGGGTACAGCAGATAGCCCTCGTAGAGCATCGCGTCGGCGACGGCGCGGGCCCGGTCCCAGCTCGATGTCATCGTGACACCTCGTGATCCACCGAGGCATCCAGCAACGCGATGACCGCGTGGTCGAAGTCGAGCATTCCGTGCGCCGACTTGTAGCCGGCCAGCTCCGCGATGGTCTCGTGGCTCAGCCGGATCCAGCCGCTGTTGGGATAGTGCTGTGCGATCAGGTCGCGCCAGACCGTGACCGGCATGGCGTAGCTGTCCTCACAGTCCCAGGACACCTGCTGAACCGAGAACCCGCGCTCGGAGTTGACGAAAATCGTTCCGCTGAACAGGAATTGCAGTGGCACCGTCCCGTCGCGCAGCGCGTGCAGGTATTTGGCGGCGGCGACCTCGAAGTCGTAGGTGCAATCCAGGGACAGGGTCGCGGTCGTGTGACCGGTGAAGCCCGGCACCATCGCGGTGCAGTGCTGCCACAGGAAGGTGCGCTGAGTACTGGCCCAGCGTTCGCGGCCGCCGAACAGATCCCTCAGCCCGGCCGCTTCGTCGTCGGAGTAGGCCCGGCGCAGCGGCTCGATGCGGACCTGGCAGCGCAGGGCGATGGCGTGCACCGGGTCATCGCCGCCGGCGGTGACCCCGACGCGGGCGGTGAGCACCGGGCTGACGCTGTACGGCTCGGCGGCCACGTCCAGAACCTCGAAGCTGGCGTTCATCGCGGTGTCCTTGTGGCTCGCGCGGCGAGCCGGTCGAAGAAGTCGTCGATGAATTCGCGGGCCTGCTGGCCGCCGTCGAAGCCGCGCCACACCATCCGCAGGCGTCCGACGAATTCATAGCAGGCGTCGATGGGCACTAGATAGGTTTGTGGCTGCGACAATTCGCCGTCCTGGGCGCTGTCGGTGACCCGGACGAGCAGCGCCTCCACGTCGTCGGCCAGCAGGCTCACCCGCGGGTCCGCGCCGCGAATGGTGTCCCAGACCTCCATGTCCAGCTCGGACTCGGTGGCCCCGGCCGGTCCCGGATAGAAGGCGACGGTATGGCCGAGAGCGGAATTGGTGAAGAAGAAGGCGACCCCGACCGGGATCTGCAGCGCCTCCCACACCAGGCGGTCCAGCGCGAAGTCGGGAAACGACAGATACCGGTCCGGCACCGCGCGGTACCGCAGGTCGGCTTCGGTGTCGGTGAACAGCAGATAGCAGGCGCGGCAGACGCACATGAGCTGGCGGCCGGCCACATTGACCACATGCTGGTGCTCGTCGGCGATCGACTCCGCGCACATCTCGCAGCGCTCGCCCGCCGGCTCGGGGGCGCGACGGTCGCCCCGGATGCGATTGAGCACGTCGTAGGGAGTTGTCATGTGCGGGCTCCCAGTGGTTCGGCCAGTGCCACCGAGGGCACCCCGTCGCGCAGCAGCAGGGGGAGCGGCTCCAGGTGGGCTCCGTTGGGACCGGCACCCGCGTGCACGATGTCGAACTGCGTGCCGCAGCGCGGGCAGCCCAGCAGCACGTCGCGCAGTTGTGCACCCGCCAATGAGTCGTCGCACACCGGACAATGATCGCGGTAGGCCAGCGGCAGGTCGCCGACCCTGCACGCCAGGACCGCGGTGCCCGAAACCAGGAACCCCGCAACGTCACCGGGCTCCAACTCGGCGAGTTCGGGCAGCGGATACCAGGATGAACCATTCGAATGTACATGTGCCATCAACGATTCGGTGGGAATCACGCTTGGGGCGGGTTCGGTGGTGACCACCTCGATCGCCGAAATCTCCGGTGCGGCCGCGCGGACCGCGTCCTGCACGGCCAGTTCCAGCGTCACCGCTGACGACGGGCAGCTCTTACAGCTGCCGGTAAACGCCAGCCGCACGACATCATCGTCGGTGACCTCGAGCAGGTCGACGTCGCCGCCGTGCGAACCGAGATAGGGCCGCACCCGGTCCAGGGCGTCGGAGACCCTGCGGTGCACGTCGTGCGGATGCAGGCCGTGCACCAGGAGCAGGCTGGCCACCAGGTCGTCGGTGGCCAGCCGCTCGACCAGCCCCCCATCCGGGTCGGGATCGCCGGCCATCCGCATGATCCGCTCCAGCCCGGCGCCGTAGAGCCCGACTACCTCGCGAACCAGTTGCTGCGCCCGGTCATACGCGGCGGTCCCACCTGCTGCGCAGGAATCCAGCAGTGTCTGGATCCGATCGCCCGCCTCACGCCACTGCGCGTCGTTCGCGGACTTGCCCGGGCGATCCGCCATGTGTCCTCCAATATTGTGACGACCCGCCGCGCCCGGCTTCGCCGCGCTTGCGATCGTCACTCCCCGGCGGGTGACTGGGTTGGCGTGTGCAGTCTGTCCAGGGATTTGCCCTTCCCCAGGTACATGTGCACGCCACACGGCAGGCACGGATCGAAGCTGCGCACCGTGCGCATGACGTCGATGCCCTTGAAGTTGTCGCGGCCGTTCTCCTCGAAGATCGGCTGGCCCTGCACCGCGTCCTCGTACGGGCCCGGTGTGCCGAAGCTGTCGCGCGGGTTGGCATTCCACGGTGTCGGCGGGTACGGGTGATAGTTCGCGATCTTGCCCTCCCTGATCACCATGTGGTGGCTGAGCACACCGCGCACCGCCTCGGTGAAGCCACATCCGATGGCCTCGTCGGGCACCTCGAACTTCTCCCACGTCTTGGTGCGCCCGGCGCGAATCTCCTCGAGCGCCTTCTCGGCGAAGTGCAGAGCGCACGCCGCCGCGTAGGCCTGGAAGTAGGTGCGCGCCCGGTCGCGTTCGAGCGTGTTGCTGCCGTACGTGGGGATCTTCCACTCCAACTCGACGGGTCCCTTCAGCGCCGTCTTGGGCAGGTTGATCTTCACGCTCGAACCGGTTGCCTTGACGTAGCCGATGTCGACCAGGCCGGCCAACGCCGTCGACCACAGCCGGGCCAGCGGGCCGCCGCCGGTGTCCAGCGCCAGGTGGTCCTTGCCGTCGAACCAGCGCGGCGACATCACCCAGCTGTACTTGCCGCCCTCCATGTCCCGCTTCTGCGGATGCGGGTTGGTGTGCTGGTTCCACGGGTGCCGCCGGTCGATCGCGTTCCCCAGCGGATCGGTCTTGACGAACATCTCCTGATCGGTCCAGTCGTCGTAATATGAACTGCCCAAAAGGATTCGGATGCCAAGGTTGATGTCCACCAGCGAGTGGGTGACCAATTTGCCGTCGACCACCACGCCCGGCGTGACGAACATCGCGTTGCCCCAGCGCTCCATGTCCTTGTATTCGAAGTTGCACACCTCGGGATCCTGGAACGAGCCCCAGCAGCCCAGCAGGGTGCGGCGCAGGCCGACCTTCTCGTAGCCGGGCAGCGCGGTGTAGAAGAAGTCGAAGAGGTCGTCGTGCATGGGAACGACCTTTTTCATGAATTCGACGTAGCGCATCAACCGGGTCATGTAGTCGGTCATCAGCTGGATGGTCGCCACGGTGCCCACCCCGCCGGGGTACAGCGTGGAGGGGTGTACATGGCGTCCCTCCATGAGGCAGAACATCTCTCGCGTCCACCGGCTGACCACGAGCGCCTCGCGGTAGAACTCACCGCTGAACGGGTTGAGCGAGCGCATGATGTCGGCGATCGTCTTGTACCCGTGGGCGTCCGCGTGCGGGGCGGGCGTCTTCTCGGCCAGCGAGAGCACACTCGGATTGGTTTCGGAGACCATCTTCTCGCAGAAGTCCACGCCGACCAGATTCTCCTGGAAGATGTTGTGGTCGAACATGTATTCCGCGGCCTCGCCGAGGTTGACGATCCACTCGCCCAGGTGCGGGGGCTTGACCCCATAGGCCATGTTCTGCGTGTAGCACGAACAGGTGGCGTGGTTGTCGCCGCAGATTCCGCAGATACGGCTGGTGATGAAGTGGGCGTCGCGAGGGTCCTTGCCCTTCATGAAGATCGAGTAGCCGCGGAAGATCGACGAGGTGCTGTGGCACTCGACGACCTCTTTGTTCTCGAAGTCGATCTTGGTGTAGATGCCCAGGCTGCCCACGATCCTGGTGATGGGATCCCAGGCCATGTCGACCAGTTGGCCGGGCTCCCGGTTCGCATGGGTGGGTTCAGGAATGATGGTTGTCATCGCGCTACTTCTTCCCGCTTTGGCTGCTGTCAGCGTTGGCTGACGCGGCGACGGCTCGGCTAGGAAATTGAGCGAGCGCGCCGACCCGGTAGGTGACCTACCTGGTGCGGCGCGCTCCTGTGGTGAGTTGGTCGCCGTTGTGGCGCCACCGCGGCTCTTTGTCGACGGTGCGTTCCGTGATACCCCTCAGACTGCGAATCACGGCCCCGTACAAGCCCGACGCGGTGCTCGAGATCTTGCCGCCCGGCGGCTCGTCCATGAACGGCATGAACTTGTCCGGGAAGCCCGGCATCGTGCAGCCGATGCAGATCCCGCCCACGTTGGGGCAACCCCCGACGCCGTTGATCCACCCGCGTTTGGGCACGTTGCATTTGACGACGGGACCCCAGCAGCCAAGCTTCACAATGCATTTCGGCGATCCGTACTCGGTGGCGAAGTCGCCCTGCTCGTAGTAGCCGGCCCGGTCGCAACCCTCGTGCACGGTCTTGCCGAATAGCCACTGCGGGCGCAGCGCGTCATCGAGCGGGATCATCGGCGCCTGGCCGGTCGCCATGTAGAGCAGGTAGGTCAGCGTCTCGGACAGGTTGTCCGGCTGGATGGGGCAGCCGGGCACGCACACGATCGGGATGCCCGCCTTGCTCGTCCAGTCCCAGCCGAGGTAGTCCGGCACGCCCATCGCCCCCGTCGGGTTGCCGGCCATCGCGTGGATTCCCCCGTAGGTGGCGCAGGTCCCGACCGCCACGATGGCGGTGGCCTTGGGCGCCAACCGGTCGAGCCACTCGCTCGTGGTCATCGGCTGCCCGGTGGCCGGGTCGTTGCCGAAGCCGCACCAGTAGCCCTCGTCCTTGATCTTCTCGTTCGGAATCGACCCCTCGACCACGAGCACGAAGGGTTCCAACTCGCCGCGGTCGGCTTTGAAGAACCACTCCAAAAAGTCGTCCGCCCCTCCGTTCGGACCGCATTCGAAGTCGATCAGGGGCCAGTGCACGGCAACCTGGGGTAGTCCGGGCAGCGCTCCCAGCGCGATCTCCTCGACGCTGGGCTGGGTGGCAGCAGTCAACGCCACCGAATCACCGTCACAACTGAGGCCCGCGTTAATCCATAGAACATGGATCAATGTTTGTTCTGCCTTGACTGCTGCTTCTGTTGGCATGCTGCAGCTTTCCGGAGCCGGGCTGGGGCTCCTGCGCCGCCGGAGTCGACCGTCGGCCCACTTGCGCAGCGCTAATTTTTGGGTCTACTCCCGCTATCGAGCGTTGTCAACGGTCCGACATCACTTGCAGGTACGCAAGGGTTGCATAGTAACGAAAAGCCATGGCGCGCTTAGGTGATTCGTCGAGTCCGGCTAACCATCGTGGCGGGGTCATCCTGCGAATGCCTCGCAAGAGCGTGGTCGCCGTTGGGGCATGATTCAGGCGTCGTCCGCGGCGAAGCGACGCAGCCAGCCGAACCACGCGGCCATCCCGTCGCCGGTGCGAGCGCTGACCGGCAAAATCGTTGCTGCCGCATTGACTTTGCGGACGTGGGCGATGTACGCGTCGACGTCCACGTCGAGGTGGGGAACCAGGTCGATCTTGTTGAGCAGCACCACGTCGACCGACCGGAACATCACCGGGTACTTCAGCGGCTTGTCCTCACCCTCGGTCACCGAATACACCATGGCTTTGGCGTGCTCGCCGACGTCGAACTCGGCCGGGCAGACCAGATTTCCGACGTTCTCGATGATCACCAGGTCCAGCGCGGTGAGGTCGAGCCCCGGCAGTGCGCGGTTGATCATGGGGGCGTCGAGGTGGCATTCGCCGCCAAATCCGTTGCTGGTGTTGAGCAGCGATACCTGGGCGCCGCGGCCGCTGAGCTTGGCCGCGTCCAGGTCGGTGGCGATATCGCCCTCGATCACCCCGATGCTGAGCTCGCCGGCGAGTTCGTCGAGCGTGGCCTGCAGGATGGTGGTCTTGCCCGATCCCGGTGAGCTCATCAGGTTGAGGGTGCGCACCCCGTTGGTCTCGAAGGCCGCCCGGTTGGCGTCGGCGAGCAGGTCGTTCTCGGCGAAGATCGCCTCCAGCACGTCGATGCGCTGGCTGCCGGTCCGATAGCGGCTGTGATCACCGTGGTCGTGGTCGTGGTCGTGGTCGTGGGGGAGGTGCTCGTGGGAGTGAGTGTGCACCGTTCCGTCGTCGTGCCGATGAAATCTACCCATGGTCGAATCGATTCATAGCCAACGCCTTTCACGAGACATCCAATGACGTCACCAAGAATTCGTTGCCGTGCAGCACCTCGACGTCGGAGCTGTCGCACCGGGGGCACCAGATCGACCACGGCGAGGTGATCTCGGACTGCCCGCCGCAGGCGCGGCACCGGACCTCGGCGCCGACGCATTCGAGTTCCAGCTCGGCGTCGGGCATGTCCTCGGCGTCGCGAACCAGCGTCCAGCAGAAGGACAGCGACTCGGGCACCACCTGGCGAAGCGCGCCCACCCGCACCCGCACCACGTCGACGTGCCGGCCGTCGGCGTGATCCTTGACCACACCGGCGATCGCCTCACACAACGACAGCTCATGCACGCCGATCACCGCCGATCCGCGGGCTGGGCGCAGGCCGAAAGCCCATGAGCACTGTTCTACACCCGAACGGCCGTTTTGCGGCCGGTCTCGTGCCGCTGGGCTCAGGAGGTCCACTTCTCTTCGATGCGCCCGTAGCGCCAGACGAGCACGGCCACCGCCCACGTGACGACGAACATGCCGACGACGACGTAGCCGATCGTGTTCAGATCCAGCCCGCCGATCCAGGCCCAGAACGGGCCCCGCCAACCGAACTGGTCGGCGAACAGGACGAGGAGTTCGATGCTGCCGATCAGCAGCGCGACCGCCACCGACAGGGCGGTGATGGTGAGATTGTAGTAGATCTTGCGCACCGGATTGGAAAAGGCCCAGCCGTAGGCGAAATTCATGAATGAGCCGTCGATGGTGTCCAGCAGGCACATGCCGGCGGTGAACAGCACCGGCAGGCACATGATGGCGTACCAGGGCAGCCCGGCGGCGGCGCTCGTACCCGCCAGCACCAACAGCGCGATCTCGGTGGCCGTATCGAAGCCGAGCCCGAACAGCAATCCGACGGGATAGCAGTGCCAGGACTTGGTGATCGACTTGGTGACGCGGCCGAGCAACCGGTTCATCAGTCCGCGGTTGTCCAGGTGCCGCTCCAGTTCGGCCGCGTCGGCGTCGGGATCGAATTCACCGCGGCGCAGCCGGGCGAACACGCGCAGGATGCCGACCAGGACCATCACGTTGAGAAGCGCGATCGCGTAGAGAAAGACGCCGGAGACGCTGGTGCCGATCAGTCCGGTGTAGTGATGCAGGGTCGAGGAGTCGTCGCTGACGGGTCCCACCACCGCCCTCACGCCGCAGGCCAGCAGCACCGCCAGCCCGAAGACCACCGTGGAGTGGCCCAGCGAGAAGAAGAAGCCGACGGCCAGCGGGCGCTGGCCGTCGTTCATCAGCTTGCGGGTGGTGTTGTCGATGGCGGCGATGTGGTCGGCATCAAAAGCGTGACGCATTCCCAGCGTGTAGGCGGTCAATCCGACGCCGACGCCAAACGCTTTGCCTCCCAAGCTGTATTGGGCCGGAGCGACGAAGACGACCATGGTGAACCAGCCGAGCAGGTGCAGTGCGACGATCACCGCCAGCATCGATCCCAGTCGCCACCACTCCGCCGGCGACAGGGCGCCGAGAAGCCTCGTCGTCCGTGACGGCCGCCAGTCGATCTCGGTGCTGGCCACTGGGGTCCTTCCGGCGCGTCCTTGCGGTATCGGCTGAGAACAACCGGCACGACTGTAAGTACCGCGGCTCGCCAGATGCAAGTGAGTCGCAGGAATTCAAGTGCCCCGATCGCCGCCGAAGACTGGCGATCCCGCCGCGGCGGCGCGACACTGAACCGGTGGCGCCCGAGCCGCCGGTATTGGATGCGTCGGTCAGCGAGAGGATCGGCGATTTTCTGCGCGCCAGGGGGCTGCGGCGGATGGCCTCGCGGATCCAGGTGCTGGCGGTGCTCGAGCCCGTCAACGGTCACCTCCCGGTCGCCGAGATCGACAGGCGGCTGCGGGAGTCCCTGCCGCCCGGCGCCCACGCGCCCGACGTGGCCACCGTCTACCGCACGGTGACGACACTGGTCGATCAGGGGGTGTTGCACGCGTTGACGCTCGACGGCGGCGTGACGACCTACGGCCTGGCCACCGCGCCCCACCACCACGCCGTATGCACGAAGTGCGCCACCATCATCGAGGTGCCCGCCCGCCAGCTGAGTTCGGCGCTCGAGCACGCGATGGCGGGCAGCTCGTTCGCGCTGTCCGAGGCGGCCGGGCTGACGCTGCACGGCCTGTGCCCGCAGTGCCAGGAGGACAAGTCCGCGGCGCGGCCGCGCCGGCGCTGAGGTCAGCGCAGGCCCAGTAGCGCGTTCTCCACCACCTCGGGCAGTGCCGGGTGGATCCAGTACTGGCCGCGAGCCATCCGGGGGGCGGTGAGCCCGAAACTCATCGCCTGGATCAGCGGCTGGATGATCGACGAGGCCTGAGGGCCCATGATGTGCGCGCCCAGCAGGCGCCCGGTGCCGCGCTCGGCGACGAGCTTGACGATCCCGGTGGTGTCCTCCGACGCCCAGCCGTAGGCGACGTCGCCGTAGTCCTGGATCTTCACCGAGACCTTGAAACCCTTTGCGATGGCCTCGTTTTCGGTCAGACCGACGGAGGCGACCTGCGGGTCGGTGAACACCGCCGAGGGCACGTAGCGATGGTCGGTGACGGCCATCGCCTCGGTGTCGTCCCAGTCGCAGAGCAAATTGTGCTGCACGACGCGGGCTTCGTGGTTAGCCACGTGCTTGAGCTCATACGGCGACGAGACGTCGCCGAGCGCGAAAATCCCACGCGCGGTGGTCCGTTGGTACTGATCCACGGCCACCAGGCCGTCCTCGACGGCGACGCCGGCCTGCTCGAGGTCGAGTTGATCGGCGTTGGACACCCGCCCGGTCGCCACCAGCAGCGCGTCGGCGTTGATGGTGCGACCGTCGTCGAGTCGCACCGCGACGCCCGAGCCCTCGTTTTCGGCGCCCACGACGTTGCGGTGGGTGTGCAGTTCCCATTTGGTCGACGCGATGCGGGTGAAGCGCTCGCTCACGACGTCGTCGAGATGGCGCAGCAGTGTGGAGCCCCGGACCACCAGGGTGACGCGCGAGCCCAGTGCGGAAAAGATGTGGGCGAATTCGGCCGCGACGAAACCACCTCCGACGATCACCAGATGCTCTGGCAGTTCGGGGATTCGCATGATCGTGTCGCTGGTGTGGTACCGGGCGCCGCACTCGAGGATCGCCGGGGGCACCACGGCCCGCGCCCCCGCGGCGATCACCACCTGGTCGGCCGTGAACTCGTCGCCGGCGTCGGTGCGCAACAGGTAGCGCCCGTCGGACTGGACCGGCCCGAACCGGGTGTGCTGCTTGTACACGTCGACATTGGGTGCGGAGCTGCGGTAGTCCTCACCACCGACCCCGATCGGATCGATGCGCCCGAAGACGCGCGAGACGATGTCGTCCCAGCGCACCCGGTCGATGCGCGCATCGATGCCGAAGCGCGCCGCGTCCCGGATCGTCTGGGCGACCTCGGCGGCGTAGACGAACATCTTGGTCGGGATGCACCCGACGTTCAGGCACGTGCCACCGAAGGTGCCCTGCTCGCAGATCGCCACCCGTTTTTCGTCGAAGCGGTCATCGAGAATGCTGTTGCCCGAACCGGTTCCGATGATCGCGACGTCGTAGGTCTCCAAGCCGTCACCCCTTTCGCAGCGATGCCGAGGCGTCTTTGTCGGTGCGCAGGTAGCCGTCCAGCCAGAGATCCAGTTCCCGATAGGCGACTTCGCGCGGCCCCGGCAGCGACAAGAACACGTCGTGCTTGGCGTCGACCACCGGGACCACGGCGGTGCGGTTGCCGACGCAACCGGCCCAGCGCGCGATCTGCGCGACGTCGAGAACTGCGTCGCCGCACCGCATGGATGCGGAATCGGTGCTTTCGTGCACGCTGTGATCCGATCGCAGAATCAAATTCGGCACGCCGACGTCGAGACCGCGATGCAGCCGCGCCTGGCCACGGCGGATGGCGTGCAGCCAGCCGAAGGTGATGGGGAAGCCACCGACGGGCTTCCACTGCAGGTTGTAGTCGAATTCGCCGCCGTAGTCGCGGTGCAGGGTGGTGCCGTAGCCGCCCTCACCGGGGGAACGCGCCACGCCCTTGGAACGCACGCGGGACAGGCCGGCGATCAGCGCCACGGTCACGGAATGCCGCAGGATGGGCGGGCCGGGCAGCTCCAGGAACGGGCTGTTGAGCACCAGCCCGCCAACGCGGGCGTGCGCGGCCGGATCTCGCCTCCGCAACCGGTCCAGCCACAGCGACACGATGAGCCCGCCCGCGGAATGCGCGTACAGCAGCACCTTGCCGCGCTCCGCGATGCCGGCCAGCGCCTGGTCGAGTTCGGCGTCGTAGTTGGTGAGGTCGGTGATGAAGTGCGGCGTCTGGCCGTCGCGCCGTGACCGGCCGCACTTGTGCAGGTCCAGCGCGTAGAAGGCGAAGCCGCGCGCCGCGAAACGGTCGGCCAGCTCGGTGTGGAAGAAGTAGTCGGTGTAGCCGTGCACCGCCAGCACCGCGAGCCCGGCCGGCGCCGCCTCGTGGGCGGTTTCGCGCGGTTCGGCGCCGCGCCGTATCAGCGTCGCGACGATGTCGCCCTCACCGGCCGGGTCGGACCCCAGCGCGATGGTGCGCTGCTGATAACCGGGGAGGACGTCGGGCACCCAGCCGGTCAGTTCGCCGGTCACCCTGCCAGTCACGAGGCCAGCTTAGAGCTTTTGCTGGCCATCGGGCGGCGCACGTCGTTCGCGGCCATTTTGCCTCGGGATAACCTGGGATCGGCCCAGTCGAGGGAAGGACCAGCAAGCCGGTGTCATCGCTAGCCAGAACCACGTCGAGCGACGTCGTGCTGGTGGGCGCGGGCATCATGAGCGCGACGCTGGGAGCGTTGCTGCGCCGGCTGCAGCCCGACTGGTCGATGACGTTCGTGGAGCGCCTGGACGCCGTCGCCGCCGAGAGCAGCGACCCGTGGAACAACGCGGGCACCGGCCATTCGGCGCTGTGCGAGCTGAATTACACCCCGCAGCGCGCCGACGGCTCGATCGACATCGGCAAAGCGGTGCGCATCAACGAGCAATTCCAGGTGACCCGCCAGTTCTGGGCCTACGCCGTGGAGAACGGGATCCTCACCGATCGCGGGTTCCTCACCGCGATCCCGCACGCGAGCTTTGTGCGCGGCGCCCACGGTGTCGACTACCTGCGGCGCCGGCAGCGGGCCCTGGCGCACAACCCGCTGTTCGCCGGCATCGAATTGATCGAGGACGCGGGGGAGTTCGCCCGCCGGTTGCCGTTCATGGCGGCCGGACGCGACTTCTCGGAACCGACCGCGCTGAACTGGGCCGCGCACGGCACCGACGTCGACTTCGGCGCCCTGACGCGACAGCTCGTCGGGTTCTGCGTGCGCGGCGGCGCGACTGCCCTGTTCGGCCACGAGGTGCGCAACCTGTCCCGCCGGTCCGACGGTGGCTGGACGCTGTCGGTTCGCAACCGGCGCACGGGCGAAAAGCGCCGTCTGAACGCCAAATTCGTGTTCGTCGGGGCCGGCGGTGATGCGCTGCCGCTGTTGCAGAGGTCCGGCATCGGCGAGGTCAGGGGGTTCGCCGGATTCCCGATCGGCGGCCGGTTCCTGCGCGCCGCCAACCCGGCGCTCACCGCCGCCCACCGGGCCAAGGTCTACGGCGCTCCGGCGCCGGGTGCGCCGCCGCTGGGCGCGCTGCATCTGGATCTGCGCTACGTCAATGGCAAGCCGTGGCTGGTGTTCGGTCCCTACGCCGGCTGGTCACCGAAGTTCTTGAAACACGGGCACGTCAGCGATCTGCCCCGCTCGGTGCGACCGGACAACCTGGCCTCGCTGCTCGGTGTCGGTGTCAGCCAGCGGACGCTGCTCCGGTACCTGCTGGGTCAGCTGCGGCTGTCCGAACCGGACCGGCTGCGCATGCTGCGCGAATTCGCGCCCACCGCAACGGGTTCGGACTGGGAGCTGACGGTGGCCGGTCAGCGTGTGCAGGTGATCCGGCGGGACAAGCGCAAGGGCGGGGTGCTCGACTTCGACACCACCGTGGTGGGCGCCGCCGATGGCAGCATCGCGGGGCTGCTCGGCGGCTCCCCGGGAGCCTCGACGGCGGTGCCGATCATGCTCGGCGTGCTGGAACGCTGTTTTGCCAACCGCTTTCCATCGTGGCTGCCCGCGCTCAAGGAGATGGTTCCGTCGCTGGGGGCGACGCTGTCGGACGAGCCGGCCCTGTACGACGAGGTTTTCTCCTGGGGAACGAAGGTGCTGGAGTTGGGCGATGAGGAGGGGCGGCGCCAGTGACACGCGCCGACGACGATGCAGAGCGCAGCGATGAGGAGGGGCGGCGCCAGTGACAGAAGCACTGCGACGTATATGGGCCAAAGACCTTGACGCCCAAACACTCTACGAGCTACTCAAGCTCAGGGTGGAGGTGTTCGTCGTCGAACAGGCGATCCCGTATCCGGAGCTGGACGGGCGCGACCTGCTCGCCGAGACCCGGCACTTCTGGCTGGAAACACCCGGTGGCGAGGTGATCTCCACGCTGCGGCTGATGGAGGAGCACGCCGGAGGCGAGAAGGTGTTCCGGATCGGGAGGCTGTGCACCAAACGCAACGCACGCGGCCAGGGGCACACCACCCGGCTGCTGCGCGCGGCGTTGGCCGAGGTGGGCGACTACCCGTGCCGGATCAACGCGCAGACCTACCTGGCGGACATGTACTCCCAGCACGGATTCGTGCGCGACGGCGACGATTTCCTGGATGACGGCGTTCCGCACGTGCCCATGCTGCGGCCCGGGTCGGGCTTGGCGGCCAAACCGTGAGGCCCTACCCGTTCAGCGCCATTGTCGGACACGACCAGCTGCGCCTGGCCCTGCTGCTGTGTGCCGTGCGCCCGGAGATCGGCGGCGCGCTCATCCGCGGCGAGAAGGGCACCGCCAAGTCGACGGCCGTGCGCGGGCTTGCGGCGTTGCTGTCCGAGGCCACCGGCAGCGACGCCGGCCTGGTCGAAATGCCGCTCGGGGCAACCGAAGACCGGGTGATCGGCTCGCTGGACCTGCAGCGGGTGCTGCGCGACGGCGAGCACGCGTTCTCGCCGGGCCTGCTGGCCCGCGCACACGGCGGCGTGCTCTACGTCGACGAGGTCAACCTGCTGCACGATCACCTGGTCGATGTGCTGCTCGACGCCGCGGCGATGGGCCGGGTGCACATCGAGCGCGACGGCATCTCGCACTCGCACGAGGCCCGGTTCGTATTGATCGGCACCATGAATCCCGAAGAGGGCGAACTGCGTCCGCAACTGCTGGACCGGTTCGGACTCACCGTCGACGTCCACGCATCGCGCGACGTGGATGTGCGGGTGCAGGTGATCCGGCAGCGGATGGCGTACGAGGCCGACCCGGACGGTTTCGCCGAGCGCTATGCCGAGGCCGACACGCAGCTGGCCCGCCGGATCGCCACCGCGCGCGCATTGGTCGACGATGTCGTGTTGCCCGACAACGAATTACGCCGAATCGCGGCGCTGTGCGCGGCGTTCGACGTCGACGGGATGCGCGCCGACCTGGTGGTGGCCCGCGCCGCGGTCGCGCACGCCGCCTGGCGCGGCGCGCACACCGTCGAGGAAGAAGACATCAGGGTGGCCGCCGAACTGGCGCTGCCGCACCGGCGCCGCCGCGATCCGTTCGACGACCCGGGCATCGACCGCGACCAGCTGGACGAGGCCCTGGCGCAGGCGGGTAACGACCCCGATCCCGACCCCGACCCGCCCGGCAGCGGGGCATCCCCCCAAACCGAACAGGATGCGCCGCAACAGAATTCGCCCGAGAGTGCCGCGCCGCAGCCGCCGAAGACCAGGCCCAGCGCGCCGCCGGCGAAAACCTTCCGCACCCGCGCGCTGCGGGTTCCGGGGGTCGGGGAGGGTGCGCCCGGGCGGCGGTCGCGGGCCCGCAACGCCAGCGGAACCGTCATCGCGGCCGCCGACGCGGACGACACGAGTTGCGCCGGGCACGGACTGCACCTGTTCGCCACCCTGCTGTCGGCCGCCGAGCGCGCCGGTGCCGGGCCGTTGCGGCCGCAGCCCGACGATGTGCGCCGCGCCGTGCGCGAAGGGCGCGAGGGCAATCTGGTGATTTTCGTGGTGGACGCGTCGGGTTCGATGGCCGCGCGCGACCGCATGTCCGCGGTCAGCGGCGCCGCGCTGTCGCTGCTGCGCGACGCCTATCAGCGGCGCGACAAGGTCGCCGTGATCACGTTCCGGCAACAGGAGGCGCGGCTGTTGTTGCCGCCGACGTCGTCGGCGCACATCGCCGGTCGTCGGCTGGCCCGGTTCGACACCGGCGGCAAGACCCCGCTGGCCGAGGGCCTGCTGGCCGCGCGTGAACTCATCGTGCGGGAGAAGGCGCGCGACCGGGCTCGGCGTTCACTGGTGGTGGTGCTGACCGACGGCCGGGCCACCGCCGGCCCGGATCCGTTGGGCCGCAGTCGAACCGCGGCGGCCCGGCTGGTCGCCGAGGGTGCCGCCGCGGTGGTCGTCGACTGCGAAACGTCCTTTGTGCGGCTGGGCCTGGCCGAGCAACTCGCCCGTCACCTCGGCGCCCCGGCGATCCGGCTCGAGCAGTTGCACGCGGATGCCCTGACGCGTGCGGTGCGCGACGCGGCCTGAGCGGAAAGGGTAAACGCTTATGCCACAAGGTGTTCCACTGCAGGTCCCCGATGACGGCCTGACCACGCGGGCGCGGCGTCACACCCCCGTCCTGGCCGTGCACACCGGCCCCGGCAAGGGGAAGTCCACGGCGGCATTCGGTATGGCGCTGCGGGCCTGGAATGCCGGACTGTCCGTCGCGGTGTTCCAGTTCGTCAAGAGCGCCAAGTGGAAGGTGGGCGAGGAGGCGGCCTTCGCCCAGTTGGGCCGGCTGCACGAGCAGCACCGGGTCGGCGCGCCCGTCGAATGGCACAAGATGGGCGCGGGCTGGTCCTGGACCCGCAAGGGGGGCAGCGACGTCGATCACGCGGCGGCCGCGGCCGCCGGCTGGGCGGAGATCGCGCACCGGCTCGCCGATCAGCGCCACGACTTCTACGTGCTGGACGAGTTCACCTATCCACTGAAGTGGGGTTGGGTAGACGTCGACGAGGTGGTGGGGACGTTGGCCGCCCGGCCCGGTCATCAGCACGTGGTCATCACCGGACGCGACGCGCCGCAGCGCCTGATCGATGCGGCCGACCTGGTAACCGAGATGGCCAAGGTCAAGCACCCGATGGACGCCGGGCGTAAGGGACAGAAGGGCATCGAGTGGTGAGTGTTCCCGCCGTCGTCGTCGCCGCTCCCGCGTCCGGCAGTGGAAAGACCACCGTGGCAACGGGTTTGATGGGTGCGCTGCGGCAGGCGGGCCACACCGTGGCGCCGTTCAAGGTCGGCCCGGACTTCATCGATCCCGGCTACCACGGCCTGGCCGCCGGCCGGCCCGGCCGCAACCTCGATCCGGTGTTGGTGGGGGAGAACCTGATCGGGCCGTTGTACGCCCACGGCGCAAGCGGCGCCGACATCGCCGTGGTCGAAGGGGTGATGGGCCTGTTCGACGGGCGGATCGGGGCCGCCGCCGCGACTCCGGCCGCCGGGTCGACGGCCCACGTCGCCGGCCTGCTGGGCGCGCCGGTCGTCCTGGTCGTCGATGCGCGCGGGCAGAGCCAGAGCATCGCTGCGCTGCTGCACGGCTTTTCGACGTTCGACGCCGCGACCCGCGTCGCCGGTGTGATCCTCAACCGGGTCGGATCCGCCCGGCACGAGCAGGTGCTGCGGCAGGCCTGCGAACAGGCCGGCGTCCCGGTGCTGGGCGCCATCCCCCGGGTGGCTGAATTAGAGCTGCCGACAAGGTATTTGGGACTGGTCACCGCCGTGGAGTACGGTCAGCGGGCGCGGCTGGCGGTGCAGGCGATGACCGAATTGGTTGCGCGCCACGTCGACATGTCGGCCATCGCCGCGGTCGCCGGCGGCCGGGCCGCGCAGCCGCCGTGGGATCCCGCGGCGGCGGTGGGGGAGAAACCCGGCCGCGGCGCCACCGTCGCGGTGGCGGCCGGCAAGGCATTCAGTTTCGGCTATGCCGAACACGCCGAGCTGCTGGCGGCCGCCGGCGCGGCCGTGGTCGAATTCGATCCGCTCGTGGACGCCCTGCCCGACGGCACCGACGCGCTGTTGCTGCCCGGCGGGTTTCCCGAACAGTTCACCGCGGAGCTCTCGGCCAACGCGGTGGTGCGCCGGCAGATCAATGAACTGGCCGCCGCCGGGGCGCCGATACACGCCGAGTGCGCCGGGCTGATCTATCTGGTCTCCGAGCTCGACGGCCATCCGATGTGCGGCGTGCTGGCGGGTCAGGCGCGGTTCACGCCGCAGCTGACCCTGGCGTACCGTGACGCCGTCGCCGTCGCGGACTCGTCGTTGTATGCCGCCGGCCAGCGCGCTGTGGGGCATGAATTCCACCGCACCACAGTCACATTCACCCAGGATTATCAGCCCGCCTGGATGTACCGGGCTAACGACGCCGACCGGCAGGGCGGCCCCGTGCGCGACGGCGTCGTGCACGCAGGTGTGCATGCGTCGTATCTGCACACCCATCCGGCCGCGACACCGGAGGCCGTGGCGCGCTTCGTCGCACACGCCGGCGCCCGGCTTCGCCGCGCTCGCGATCGCCACTAGGTCGATGGTGGCGACCCGCAGCGCCCGGCTTCGCCGCGCTCGCGATCGCCACTAGGTCGATGGTGGCGACCCGCAGCGCCCGGCTTCGCCGCGCTCGCGATCGCCACTAGGCTTGCCGGGTGACCGAGAGCGCCTACCTCGCTGGGCTGCGGCTGACCGGGAAAAAGGTCGTCGTGGTCGGCGGCGGCACCGTCGCCCAGCGCCGGCTGCCCTTGCTCATCGCCAGCGGCGCCGACGTCCACGTCATCTCCCGAAGCGCCACCCGGTCGGTCGAGGCGATGACGGGAATCACGCTGGCATTGCGCGAATACCGCGACGGCGACCTCGACGGAGCCTGGTACGCGATCGCGGCCACCGACGACGCGCACGTCAACGAGGCGGTGGTGGCCGAGGCCGAAAGCCGCCGCATCTTCTGCGTCCGCGCCGACATCGCCGTCGAAGGGACCGCAGTCACCCCAGCGTCTTTCGACTACTCGGGGCTGTCCGTGGGAGTCCTGGCCGGCGGCGACCACCGCCGCTCGGCGGCGATCCGCTCGGCCATCCGCGAGGCCCTGCAGACCGGGCTCATCACGCCCGACAGCCCGGTGGGCTCCGACGTCGTCAAGGGCGGCGTCGCGCTGGTCGGCGGCGGACCCGGCGACCCCGAATTGATCACGGTGCGCGGCCGGCGCCTGCTGGCCCAGGCCGACGTCGTGGTCGCCGACCGCCTCGCGCCGCCGGAACTCCTCGCCGAATTGCCCCCGCACGTCGAAGTCATCGACGCCGCCAAGATCCCGTACGGGCGGGCCATGGCCCAGGACGCCATCAACGACGTCATGATCGAACGCGCCCGCGCCGGCAGCTTCGTGGTGCGCCTCAAAGGCGGCGACCCCTTCGTGTTCGCCCGCGGATACGAAGAGGTGCTGGCGTGCGTCGAGGCCGGGATACCGGTGACGGTCGTTCCAGGTGTGACGAGTGCCATAGGAGTGCCCGCTTTGGCGGGTGTTCCGGTCACGCATCGGGCGATAAATCACGAGTTCGTGGTGGTCAGCGGCCATCTGCCACCCGGGCATCCCGAATCGTTAGTGAATTGGGATGCGCTGGCTGCAATGTCAGGCACGATTGTTTTGCTGATGGCGGTCGAACGCATCGAGCTTTTCGCCGAAGCATTGCTAAAAGGAGGCCGACCTGCGGATACTCCGGTGCTGGTGGTTCAGCATGGAACGACCGCCGCTCAACACACTTTGCGGGCCACCCTTGCCGACACGCCCGAAAAGATCCGCGCCGAGGGTATCCGACCTCCCGCGATCATCGTGATCGGCGCCGTGGCCGCCTTCGGGCTTTAAACGGTTCTTAAGATTACTGTAAGGTAACCCTTTATGACGGCTCTCAACGATGCAGAGCGCGCGGTGCAGAAACTGGCCTCGGCGCGCCCCGATCGTCCGGCCCCGGTGAGCACTGCGCTCCCGGCGGAGACCGCCTCCAAGCCCCCGGCGGAGACCGCCCTGAAGCGCATCAGCAAGTACTACCCGGCGTGGTTACCCTCCCGGCGCTTCATCGCGGCCGTGATCGCCATCGGCGGCATGCAGCTGCTCGCGACGATGGACAGCACCGTCGCGATCGTCGCGCTCCCCAAGATCCAAAACGAGCTCAGCCTGTCCGACGCCGGGCGCAGCTGGGTGATCACCGCCTACGTGCTGACGTTCGGCGGGCTGATGCTTTTGGGCGGTCGCCTCGGCGACACCATCGGGCGCAAGCGCACCTTCATCGTCGGTGTCGCGCTGTTCACCATCTCTTCCGTGCTGTGCGCCGTCGCCTGGGACGAGGCCACCATGGTGATCGCCCGGCTGTCGCAGGGCGTCGGCTCGGCCATCGCCTCGCCGACGGGTCTTGCCCTGGTGGCGACCACCTTCCCCAAGGGCCCCGCCCGTAACTTCGCGACCGCGGTGTTCGCCGCGATGACGGCTGTCGGTTCGGTGATGGGCCTGGTGGTCGGCGGAGCGCTCACCGAGGTGTCGTGGCGGCTGGCATTCCTGGTGAACGTGCCGATTGGCCTGGTGATGATGTACCTGGCCCGTACCGCGCTGCGGGAGACCAACCGCGAGCGGATGAAGCTCGACGCCACCGGGGCCATACTGGCCACCCTGGCGTGCACCGCGGCCGTGTTCGCGTTCTCGATGGGGCCGGAAAAGGGCTGGATTTCGATCACCACCATCGGCTCCGGCGTCGTCGCGCTGGGCGCCGCTCTGGCCTTTGTCATCGTGGAGCGCACCGCCGAGAACCCCGTCGTTCCGTTCGGTCTCTTCCGCGACCGCAACCGGCTGGTCACCTTCACCGCTATCTTTTTGGCCGGCGGGCTCATGTTCAGCCTGACCGTGTGCATCGGCCTGTACGTACAGGACATTCTCGGCTACAGCGCGCTGCGCGCGGGAGTCGGCTTCATCCCGTTCGTCATCGCGATGGGCATCGGCCTCGGGGTCTCCTCACAGCTGGTCTCCCGGTTCTCGCCGCGGGTGCTGACCATCGGCGGCGGGATCATGCTGTTCTGGGCGATGTTGTTCGGCTGGGCGTTCATGCACCGCGGGGCCGCGTATTTCCCCAACCTGGTGTTGCCCATCGTGGTCGGCGGAATCGGCATCGGCATGGCCGTCGTTCCCCTCACGCTGTCGGCCATCGCCGGCGTGGGCTTCGATCAGATCGGCCCGGTGTCGGCGGTCACGCTGATGCTGCAGAGCCTGGGTGGCCCGCTGGTGCTGGCCGTCGTCCAGGCGGTGATCACCTCGCGAACGCTGTATATGGGCGGCACCACCGGCCCGGTGAAGTTCATGAACGACGCGCAGTTGGCCGCGCTGGACAACGGCTACACCTACGGACTGCTCTGGCTGGCCGGCGTGGCCGTCGTCGTCGGCGGCGCGGCGCTGCTGATCGGCTACACCCCCGACCAGGTTGCGCACGCGCAAGAGGTCAAGGAAGCGATGGACGCCGGGGAGCTGTAGCTCACCGCGTGTCGGCGATGACCGGCGCCGCTTTGCCGTCGAATGTCACGCCAGAGTGGCGTTGGGACGCGACCGTTGCGCTGACGTGACGTTCGACGCAGCTACCCGCAAGCTAGGCTGGCCCGCTGTGATCACCCGGATGTCCCAGTTGTTTTTGCGCACCTTGCGCGACGATCCCGCCGACGCCGAAGTCGCCAGCCACAAGCTGCTGATCCGGGCCGGCTACATCCGGCCCGTGGCGCCGGGCCTGTACAGCTGGCTGCCGCTGGGACTGCGGGTACTGCGCCGCATCGAGCGCATCGTCCGCGACGAGATGAACGCCATTGGCGGGCAAGAGATCTTGTTCCCCGCGTTGCTCCCGCGCGCACCGTACGAGACGACGAACCGGTGGACCGAATACGGCGACTCGGTGTTCCGGCTGCGGGACCGCCGCGGCAACGACTACCTGCTGGGCCCCACCCACGAAGAACTGTTCACCCTGACCGTCAAGGGCGAATACAGCTCATACAAGGACTTTCCGGTCCTGCTCTATCAGATCCAGAACAAATACCGTGACGAGGCGCGGCCGCGGGCCGGCATCCTGCGCGTGCGGGAGTTCGTGATGAAGGACTCCTACTCGTTCGACATCGACGACGCCGGGCTCAAGGCCGCCTACCACGCGCATCGCGAGGCCTATCAGCGCATCTTCGCGCGGCTGCAGGTGCGCTACGTCATCGTCTCGGCGGTGTCGGGCGCCATGGGCGGCAGCGCCTCCGAGGAGTTCCTGGCCGAGAGCGCTGTCGGGGAGGACACCTTCGTGCGGTGCCTGGAATCCGGCTACGCGGCCAACGTCGAGGCCGTCGTCACCGCCCGCCCGGAGGCCCAACCCATCGACGGGCTGCCCGAGGCGGTGGTCCACGACACCGGCAACACCCCGACCATCGCCACCCTGGTGGACTGGGCCAACCAGGCGGACCTGGGCCGCACCGTCACCGCGGCCGACACGTTGAAGAACGTCCTGCTCAAGGTGCGCCAGCCCGGCGGGGAGTGGGAGCTGCTGGCCATCGGGTTGCCGGGGGACCGGGAGGTCGACGACAAACGGCTGGGCGCGGCGCTGGAGCCGGCCGAATACGCCCTGCTTGACGACGCGGACTTCGCTAAGTACCCGTTCCTGGTGAAGGGGTATATCGGACCGAAGGCGTTGCAGGGCAACGGTGTTCGCTACCTGGTGGACCCGCGGGTGGTGGACGGCACCAGCTGGATCACCGGGGCCGACGAGCCCGGCCGGCATGTGGTCGGGCTTGTCGCCGGCCGCGACTTCACCGCCGACGGCACCATCGAGGCCGCCGAGGTGCGCGACGGCGACCCCTCACCGGATGGCGCGGGCCCGCTGGTCTCGGCGCGCGGTATCGAGGTCGCGCACATCTTCCAGCTCGGCCGCAAATACACCGACGCCTTCACCGCCGACGTGCTCGGCGAGGACGGCAAGCCGGTGCGCCTGACCATGGGCTCCTACGGCCTCGGGGTGTCGCGGATGGTGGCCGTCATCGCCGAGCAGCACCACGACGAGCTGGGGCTGCGCTGGCCGTCGGCCGTCGCGCCGTTCGACGTCCATCTGGTGATCGCCAACAAAGACGCGGACGCTCGCACCGGAGCCACCGAGCTGGCCGGCGAGCTGGACCGGCTGGGCGTCGACGTGCTGCTCGACGACCGCCAGGCCTCACCTGGTGTGAAGTTCAAGGACGCCGAGCTGCTGGGCGTGCCCTGGATCGTCGTGGTGGGACGCGGCTGGGCGGACGGTGTGGTGGAGCTGCGCGACCGCTTCAGCGGCCAGACGCGAGAACTGGCGACCGGACCGTCGCTGGCCGCCGACATCGCGGCGGCCCTCAACGGCTGAAAACGGCTAGTTGTACTCGGCAGACACGTTGGTGACGGTTGTTGATTGTGGGGAGGACCTCCGGGCTTAGTGGAGATATCTGACGTCT
>NZ_BAAGDE010000015.1:0-108614 GCF_054660795.1 Mycobacterium sp. MUNTM1 | reverse complement strand
TCCCTCCTCCCCCGGCTACCGGCGCCATGCCGGCGCCCCCGCTTCCGGTACCGCACTACCCCCCGGCCCCGGCCCAGCCGGACTCCAGATATCCCATCGGACCGCCGCCCGGCCATTTGTCCTCAGCACCTCCGGCGGGCAGAGCCTGGCCAGGCGGATTCGCCGCGCCGCCGGACCCGCATGACCGGCCACGAGGCCGGCGGCGTCGACGAGTCGTGCTAGGCGCCATGGCCGCGATCGTCGTGCTGGCCGCCGGTGGGGTGGGCCTTTATTTCTTGCTGCGCCCATCCGAGTCGACGCCCGCGGCACCCGCTACCTCGGACACACCCACTGCGTCGACCACCACGACCCCGACCACACCGGCAGCGGTGGCGCAGGCCCGGTTGTTCGGGCAGCTGCCCGCCGGCTACCTTCCCGGCGTCTGCAGGCCCACTGCTCCTCCGGAACGCGCGTTGGCACAGGTGGCCTGCGACCAAAACGTCGATCCGGACGGCCCGCCTGCGGCGACCTACACCCTGTATCCGGACGTGACGACTCTGCGCTCGGCGTTCGACCGGGCAGTGCCCGCCAGCGCCGTCATCATCTGCCCTGGACGCATTCAGTCGCCGGGCCCATGGCATCACGTCGCCAGCCCGGACAAGCCAAGCGGCATGGTGCTCTGCGCGGCACCGCAAGGAAATCCCTCGCTGACATGGACAAACGAGGCAGAGTTGATGCTCAGCACCGTTCAGGCGAGCGTGCCGGGACCCACTATCGATCAGCTGTTCGCGTGGTGGTCGTCGCATTCGTAACCAGGAATTAAGACAACCCCCAAGCTCTTTCGACGGTCCATTATTTTCAGTCTGATTCGAGTCGCAAAGAATTTCGCACTCAACTGCTTGAACTCTGGACAGTGATGTTTAGGAAGACCCAAAATGGCTTAATCTGCCAGTTGAGTTAGCAGCCGATCGCCCAAACCGCATTCGTACCGAGACAGGAGTGTCCCCCAGTGAAGACAGCCACCGCAGCGATGGCATCTGCCGTCAGCGTCATCGCGGCAGTAAGCCTCGGCCTTGCCAATCAACCGACCGCTTCTGCCGACCAAGCCACCGAGGCGGCGGCTTCCCACCAGCTGGGTAGTCAGACAACGCTGACGAACGGCAATGTGGTGCAGGGCTGGACCGTCAGTAGCCTTCAGCCCAGTAAGGACACCATCCCGTACGCGGTTCAGGGCACGCTCTGGGAAGCAACTGCCACCGACGAAGCCATCCAGGGATCGGTCATCCCGATCGTGTCGAATTTCAGCGCCCGCTCGGCGAGCGGCGAAACCTACCCGGTGCTCTACCAGGTTGCCACCCCGCAGGGCGTCAACCCTGCCTCACTGGCCCAGGGCCAAAAGACCAACGGCAAGCTGTATTTCGACATCACCGGTGACAAGCCCACCAGCGTGGTTTACACCGACGGCAATGCCGCTTCCGCCACGTGGACGCAGCCGACCGGTGGGCCGGCCTCGGGCGGCGGAGGGTCGCGTGTCCAGGCGGTGACGTCACCCGCCCCCGCCGTTACCACGCCCAAGCCGGGCGCCACGGTAACGCCCGCGGCTGTTGGTAGCCAGGGCACCCCGCTGCCGGCGGGCAGCCAGGGCACCCCGCTGCCTGCGGGAAGCCAAGGGACGCCGCTGCCCGCGGACAACCCGAATGCACCTGCGACACCGCCCGTCGCTGGCGGTGATACCGCGGAAAACCCGGCGGCCCCCCCGGCTAACCCCGCGCCGGGAGCACCGGCTCCCGCTAGCCCCGCGCCGGGAGCACCGGCTCCAGCCAACCCCGCGCCGGGAGCACCGGCTCCAGCCAACCCCGCACCGGGCGCCCCAGCTCCAGCCAGCCCAGCGCCGGCGGCGGGGGGACCGGTGAACGCGCCGGCAGCGCCCGCACCGGCCGGCCCGGCGCCGGCACCCGCGGCTAATGGCAGTGTCGGCACCCCGGCAGGTAGCCCGGCCGCGCCGGCACCCGGCAACGGCACGCCGACTCCCTGAGCTGATAGGGCGGGCGGTACCGCAGACGCCTAACGTTTGCGGTACCACCGCCGTACGCAGCAACTCCGCGGCGATGGTTCCCATGCTCAGTCCCGAATCCGTAAACAGACTGGACAACCTACGCGAAGTAGGTGTGGACCGACCCTGGGGTGTAGCCGTCGCGGCATTTCATGCGGCTCCCGAAGCGTGTGTCGCTACCGTGTCGGGTGCAGCAGGTGTAGGTGGTGGTATCGCCACAGACGCGCCCACGGAGGTGTGGCGGGACGGTACCACGTTGATCCAGCGCACGAACGACGAGCTGCACTCGCTCGTCGCGCCGAAGTGAGGGCGTCGCGGCCGAGGCGCTGGCCGGTCGCGTCGATTAGCGATGCCAGATCCCCTCGGACCGCTTTATGCTTGAGGGGTTGGGTATGCCCGGACTGACGGCTGGGCGGTAAGTGCTAGGGGTGACATGGGCGACCCATGGATTCGAGACGCGACGAACGAGCTAAATCGGCTGAGCGTTAATCCACCTGTTGACTTTGTCTTCTCCCCTAACGTGGCAGACCAGTGCCAGAAAGTTATCGGTGACCTTCACGCCGCTGTCCAGCAGGCGCACACTGACATCGCCAACATGAAACTGACCGGGGTCGGATCGCTGCCCTCGGCCGTCACAACCGCGACGAACCTCAACCGAGACGCTGCCGACATCGCCCAGCTGCTCAACGGCTACCAGCAATTTTTGGAAGCCTTCGGTCGTGCCATCGACACTGCCTGCCAGAGATTTAAGGCCGCGGACCACCACTGAATCGTCGAACGGCAGGAAAGTAGAGCAACATGGGTGGAGGACCGGGCGACCCCCCCTTCATTCCTTGGGATACCGACGGTGGACCCCCTCCGGCGGGGCCACCGCCTGTCGGCCCACCACCGCCGATCGCTCCCGGCCCGCAAAACGGACTCGTTTCCACTGATGACCTAATGAATCTGGGCTCGCAGATCAACGCACCGATACCCGATACGGGAATGGCGAAGGTGCACAACGCCGGCGGCGCCACCAGGAACATGCCCGTCGGCGAAGACGACATCAATAGCTTCGATGCGGGCCATGCGGCCGTCCAGGACATCGACGAGAACTTTGCCGGCGACCACGCCGGTAAGTGGGGTCACCACGGCGACACAGTAGGTCGCTTTGGGCAGAGCTTCATAGACCACTTCGCGAGCCTGGCCAATCCTGGTCAAGCCCACGACCAATGGCAAGGACATACCGCGCAAGAGGTCAAAAAACATGCCGATAAGTCCCTGGAGCATCTACAGGCGTTCTTAGCCGCCGCCAACCGTATGCCCGGTTTGCTCAACACCTTTTCGAACGATCTCGGCACCGCAAAGCAATTTTTTACCGGCCCCAACTGGCAGATGTATCAAAACACTCTGGCAAACGCGACGTCGCCTGCCGCACGCGAAGACATTCAAAACATCTACGCCGGTATAGCGCATCGATTCATCCAGACCCGATACCAGCCGCCGATCAAAGACATCGCCAGTCAACATCCGGACGTCACGGGTATCCTCCCGCCTACCATCAATACCCCGGCGGCCGGTCCGGCAGCGGCGGGAGCATCGGGAGGCGCCAGTGGTGGCGGCGGGATTCAGCCCGGTGGCCTTGGGTCACCGGAGGTTTCGGCCGCGGGGGCGGGCGCGAGTCCCGCGGCGCCAAGCGCGCCACCGGCCGGACCGTCCCCGGGCGGCGCCGGCAACCCCGCTGGCGATGCCGCCTCCAAAGCCGCCGATGCCGCCCAGAACGGGGCTGGGCAGGCCGGCAACGCCGCCCAACAGGCCGCCAACAAAGGGCTCGACGCGACCAAAAGCCCCGGAAACCGCCCGCGCGAAGGCGTCTTGAACCTCGGCCCCAAGGGCGCCCACGGCGGATCGAAGGGCGCCGGAGCCCGCGGAGGCGGCGCCGGCGCTCGCCCGTCCGCCGCACGTCCCGCCGAGGCCCCGATGGCGCAGCCGAGCAAAGCGACGACGAGCCCCGCCGCTCCGGTTTCTCGCGCGGGGGTCAGCAACGCTGGGTCCGCCGGGTCCGGAGCCCCCGCGGCCGGTCAACGCCGCGACGAAGCCACCAAGGTCCACAAGGCGAGCAAGGCGCTACGCATTCAGAAGAACGGCGAGGAGGTGCTCGGTGAGTCCGAGGACGCAGTCATCCCCGTACTCGGTAACAATCCCGCCAAAACCCCACCGGCCAAACCGAATCGAATCTGACCTCATGCTGGGTTGCGCTTGACTCGCGGGCAACCTCGCGGCGGCAGCGTCGTCAATCTCAGCCGGGTGGGACGCATCGACCTTAGAGACCTGCATGCGATAAGCGTCTACTACGGGCGTGAGTTCATACCGTACCCGTTCGTCGTGCGCGACCCGGAACGGTGCAACATCTACGCCCGGCGCGCCGACGGCGCCGACCCCGCGCCCGACCGGTTCAACCACGGAGATTTGCGGGTCTTCCGACAATGGTTCACCACCTATCTGTCAGCGGACATCTGGGTGGAATGCAACGTGCAGTACTTCAGCACAGACCCTCCCAGCCAACGGATCCTGGCACATCGATCGGGGGGATACGGATTCTTGGCGATACAAACCGCCGACCACGAAGTCGACGTTTTCACCCTCCCGCCACAGGACCTCGGTTCTGCGATCGCCGGGTCGGCAGTGTTGACCAAGCCCGGTAAGCGGACGAAAATCGTTATCCCCGAGTATATTCCCCGTCCGTCTCGATCTACCGCCGCGGACGGTGCGCCTGCGGCATTCTCGGTTCCGGTCACCGCGTCGGCGACCACGCCGAAAGTGCCCGAATCCGAAATCACCCTCTACGCGACGGCGCAAAGCCACTGGCGCCCGACTCGGGAGTGGGGATTCGATCGCACCAAGGACGCGGCGGTATGGGTGCGCGTCAAGGACGACGGCGACTACCTCTATGTGCCTGACTACAGCCACGCGAAACCGATGACAGCCCGTGACTTGAGGGATAGTGTCAATCGCCTTATCAGCAAAGATATTTCGGCGTTGAAGCGCTTCCAGGAAGACTGAAGCGTGTCAGTCGGGCGCGCGCATCACGGTGACGGCGTCGCCGCCACGGGCATACTGCAGCAATGATCTGCCGATTCTCCAGAACGCGTCCGCGGCCGGCAGCCTCCATACCGTTTGGCAGGTCGCCAGATCAACGGCGACCTGGGCATCCTCGTAGCCTTCGCCGGTCACGATCACGCGTCCGTCAGACCCCCGATAGCGGTTTATGTCGAATTTGCAATCCGGTCCGGCAGGTTTGCCGGTGCTCAGATCCCACTGCTGCCACGGCTTGCGGTTGCCGATATTGCGGAAATCGGCGCCGTCGCGCTGCAACACGGTGCTGCCGATGGTCAGGAAGTCACCGGTTGAGTCGGTCGCCTTGAACCGGATCGCCAGATCACCTGCAGCGGTATAGATCTCCCACTGCTTGTTGTCGCCGTCGTAGGCTGTGGGCATCACCGCATTGTCCACCAACGTCACCGGCCTAGAGGTGTCCTTCTTGACCAGCTTGCCCGCCGTGTCGTAAAACAACACCCCCCCATGGGTGAAATTCTCGGTCCACGGATAGGCAAACCCACCGTCATAGAGCACCACCCTGCCCAGCTTCACACCCGGTGGCCGCGGGGGAGTCACATCGTGACCGTCGATCACCGAAAACACCCGGTCCTGTTGCCCGCCATCATCGAACTGAGCGGCAATTGTCAACGGCGGCAACACGTTTTGCGCCCCCATTGGGTCCACGCCGCTAAGGATCCCGCTGCCCGGGACGAACCAGGTGTGGTTGGCCTGCGACCCGATCCCGTATACCCCCTTCCCCTGAACCGAGTGCAGCAGGCGTGACAGCCCGAGGTAACGCGGTTCGGCGGTGCTACCAAAATCGGTGGGTCCGCTGTAAATCAAGGCCCCACGGCTTAGATCGACCACCCACGACGACAGCTTCAGCGTGTTGTCCAAGGCCACGCACACCGCCATCGACGGGCCGTTGGCATGGCAATCGCCGCCGTTGGTGCTGAATCCGGGCAGGGTAATCGGCCCGAACAGTCGCGCGCCGGTGCGCAGATCAAGCCCGTACATGTACCCGGTGGATTTACCTAGTTGCTTCTCGACCGGGCCGTGGCAGTCACCGCCGCAGGTGCTGCTGGCGAAGTAAGCCCTATCACCGTTGCTGGCGAACGCAACCCCGATCGACGCGGTGGGTGGCAACCCGAGATCGGCAGTACTGACACGCCACGCCGGGACCGGTAACCGCAGCAATGAGAACGGGATCAGCATGTCCTTGGGCGCACCGATCGACGGTGGCGCCGGCGCACTCTGGATGACGTCTCGATGCCGAAACCGCCACGCCATTACCCCACCGACCACCAGCGCCGCGACCACCACCGTCACCGCAGTGATCCACCACCAATGCCGCCGCCTGCGCGGCGGGGATACCCCGGACACAGGATCCGATGGAACCCAACGAAACTCACCCGGCGGCACCGAAGAACCCGACACCACAACCACCTCTTCTCGACGACCGGTTGCCCGGCAAGCTGGTCCGTTGATTGATCAGTCGGGCGCGCGCAGTGCACTGACGGTGTCACCGGGGCCGTACCTCAGCAGCGCTCGGCCGATTTTCACGAACGCCTCCCCCGACGGCCTCTCCCATAGCGTGCGGCAGGTCGCCAAATCGATGGCGACCTGGTGGTAGTCGTCACCACCGTCGGTCAAGATCACGCGGCCGTCGGATCCTACAAAGTATTCCTTGTCGAATTTGCAGTCCGGCCCGGCCGGTTTGCCGGTGGTCAGATCCCACTGCTGCCACGGTTTGCGGTTGCCGATATTGCGGAAATCGGCGCCGTCGCGCTGCAGCACGGTGCTGCCGATGGTCAGGAAGTCACCGGTTGAGTCGGTGGCCTTGAACCGGATCGCCAGATCACCTGCAGCGGTATAGATCTCCCACTGCTTGTTGTCGCTGTCAAAGGCGGTCGGCATCACCGCATTGTCCACCAACGTCACCGGCCTAGAGGTGTCCTTTTTGACCAGCTTGCCCGAGGTGTCATAAAACAAGATCCCCCCGGTGGTGGGGCCCTCAGTCCACGGATAGGCAAACCCACCGTCATAGAGCACCACCCGGCCCAGCTTCACTCCCGGCGGCGGGGCCGGTGTCAAGTCGCGGCCATCGATCACCGAGAATACCCGGTCCTGTTGCCCGCCATCACCCAACTGGGCGGCAATCGTCATCGGCGGCACCAGAGCCTGCGCGTCCAATGCGTCGACGCCGGTCGGGATCCCACTTCCCGGGACGAACCAGCTGTGCTTGGCGTCAGGCCCGGTACCGTAAATCCCCTTTCCCTGAACCACGTGCAGCAGCCGCGACACCCCCAGGCGCCCTGGTTGGGTCCTATCGAAGTCGGTGGGGCCGCTGTAGATCACGGCACGGCGGTCCAGATCCACCACCCATGACAACACCTTCAATGTGGGGTCATAACCGAAACAGACTGCCATCGACGGGCCGTTGGCATAACAGTCACCGCCGGTGGTGTCAAAGCCGGGCAGGGTGATCGGCCCGAACAGCCGGGCACCGGTGCGCAGATCAAGCCCATACACGTACCCGGTAGCCGGGCCCAGTTGCTTGTGGGCTGGGCCGTGGCAGCCACCGCCGCAGTCGCTGGCGGCAAAGTAGCCTTTGTCGCCGTCGCTGGCGAACGCGTACCCGGTCGAGGCAGTAGGCGGCAACCCGACATCGGTGGCGCTGACATGCCACGCCGCGACCGGTAACCGCAGCAATGAGAACGGGATCAGCATGTCCTTGGGTGCACCGATCGACGGTGGCGCCGGCGCACTCTGGATGACGTCTCGGTGCCGAAACCGCCACGCCATTACCCCACCGACCACCAGCGCCGCGACCATCACCGTCACCGCAGTGATCCACCACCAATGCCGCCGCCTGCGCGGCGGGGATACCCCGGGCACAGGATCCGATGGAACCCAACGAAACTCACCCGGCGGCACCGAAGAACCCGACACCGCAATCACCCTTCCTCAAAATCTGTTACCCACCAACACGTTAGGGCACCGGAGCGCCGCCGATCTGACACACTCGCAGCTCGCCGTCGATAATGTGCAACTCGAACACGAAGCCTCCGCCATCACTGTAGAAAGCGTTGAGGAACCACACCGGTCCGGCACGGCGAAACGAGCTAGTTGTCGCGAGTTGCTTGTTGTAGAGAAACGGGGCATGTCTTTTGACATCGTTGATCGTGGTCGCAAGCATGCCGTGGGGCGTGGGATTGGGACACGACAACGCCTCCAGATTGGGGACGTTCGACGCAGCTATCTCCCGGCTGAATGCCCGGATCGTGTTGTCGGCGACTGCGCGAGCCTGCGCGTCGGGCATCTGCTCACTGGCTGACATCGCCCGCAACGTGGCAGCACTGCGCCCGTGACCCCACCCAAAGATCGCGACGGCAAATAGTGACGCAGACGCTGTAGTCGCAATCACCAAGAGCCAGAACGGAATCCGTTGAAGCCATCGGCTGGGCTGGCTCAACCGGTTCACGCCACGCCTCGCCCGCTCGGGCACGCTGCAGCGCGGCGAAGGTTTTCAGTCAACCTGCTCAGACCATTCATGATTCGGCCCCAGGCAACAGATCGCACAGCTTGAGTTGTCCGCCCTCATCGACCAGAAACAGGTAATCGAAAAAGAACCCATTGGAGTCCGTTTCGGCCTTAGCCACCTGTTGTCGCGTCGCTTCGTCTAAGGGGTGCATGCGATATCGTAGTTCTGCTTTGAACTGTCCGCTGTCGTCGGTGAACGAGGAGATAGCCTCCGGATATGTGAGGGCTACCTTCTCACCGTGCCGCTCGACCAAGGTAATTCGGTTAGCGACCTCGCGGCCCGGGTTGGCGCATGTTACGGCTCGCATACCAGCCGCGTTCGAATGGTTGTCCGCGTCATACCAACGACTGATCACATCAAACGCCTCCTGTTGGCGCGGCGGGGGCGGCGGCACCGGGATCATGGCGACTCGCGGGGGAGGCGACCACTGCCACCCCACCGCGAGCACCAGCCCGGCACCGATCAGAAATGCGACCGTCAACACTGCGAGCACACACCGCGGCCAGCGCTGCGGGTCGCTCGAACCCGAACCCTCCGAAAACCGCTCAGCGCGCGCCGACAGCCGCCCATCAGCATGGCAGTCGATCACCAACCGCCGCCACGGCGCACCCGCCGCCGCCGCCGACTGCTGCTGCTTAGCCAGCGCGGTCATCGCCCTCGCCGAGACGGCCAGCGGCTGAGAACTGCCCTGCTGCGTTGTCACCGACACCACGGCAACGGCCGGCTGCGATGCGGGCTCAAACTCGCCGTGAATCTGCGCCCACCCAGCCGGCGCCGCCGATACCAACGTTCTGACGGCCTCTTCGATTAAGCCGCGGTCACCAGCAGGCTCATCTGCAGCGTCAACCACCAGGCCACAATATCCCGAGGTAAACGCGGCTTGCGCACCATTTCTCGGCAGGCCCGGTCCGTTGGTAGGGACTTCAAACAAGGACCCCGAGTTCAACGGCGCGTCACCGCCAAGGCCACCCGGGAGATTCTTAGCTGGTCCGAGAATCTTGGCTAGGTCATTCGCTTACGGCTCAGAGGTTTTCACGCCGCCGCCGCAGTACTGCAACATCCTCGGCGATCAACTCATCGATTCGGCCCATGAGATGTTGCTTGGTCATCGGTACGGCGTAATCGAAATCCGGCTGGTAGACATAGTCACCGTCCTCGCTGATCTGCACCCAGGCGACCAATTTCTTGCGCCAGTCCATACCCCAGGACCGTGCGGGCAGACAGCGCGATTGAACCGTTCCTATCGCAGCTACATCCGCGTTCGGGATCTCGGTGACGATCGGACCGGCGTTCCGCGGCCGGACATCAAACACGGACAATTCGTAGTCATCGTCCTCGAGATGCGCGGGCGAAGCTCGAAAGTAGTTCACGTATTTCGGCACCGAGATTCGCGCAAGATTGCCGGGCTGACTGAGCTGCAGCGACCCGCAGACCGCAGCGCCCAATTCGTAGGGCGAGACCTGATAGACATCGACCACGTCTACATCGAATCGTTGCGAAGCGCAGAATCCGAACTGACCGGCGCGGAAGGCCGATATTCGGGTGTCAGGGATTGCACCCAAGCGGTGTAGCACTCGACACTCGAGCCAGATATCGGCCCGAGGATACTCTCTTATCCACCCCTGGAAAGCGGATAAATCACCGTCCGTGAGACGGTAGGAAAGTTCGTCCCGCGCGATGGCTGTATCTACACCGAGACCCGGGCGTCCCGTTTGCATAAACGGATAAGGCAAATAGTCCTCACCCCGGCCCTCCCGTATCTGAGCTAAATCAGATAAGGCGAAGCCTCCCAGGTATCGGCCGGCCGTCGGAGCGCCCATCTGGCCATTAGAAGCGTTCACAAGCCTGCCATCGACCGGTTACGAAGCGCTTGTTCGACCTGATCCATCAACTCGGTCGAAGGGCAATCATCCCCATTTTTCCAGATCGTCAACGCTTTGAGCAGGCTCGATATCTCGACACTGACTTGCGGGCCTGGGGGGCCGAGTCCGACGGATTTGATTTCCCCGTTCGCACTGTCCATCTGGTAGACAATTTCGACCTGCAACCATCGCTTGACTCGCTTGGGTTCGATCGACTGGACCAGATTTCGACGGATTTCGGTGATGGCGGCACCTTCACCCGCATATGAGCTGCCGCGAACCTTCAACGTCGAAGCATTCACGCACACAAGGGCGCGGCGGCCCATGCGCACAAAACCGAATATCATTAGCGGGCAGAGCAGAAGGATGAGGATCCCGCCGAATCGCCATAGCCCAGGGTTGCCAGGCGCGAAACCCGCACCAACGAGAGCGGCCCCGATCAACGGCATGACGATGGCCCACTGGTACGTGAGCCCCTCCGACAGCGGGCGGTACCGACAGATAATTTCGTCCCCCGCACGCTGGACTCCAACGCTAAAAATTCGCCGACGGCTTCCCAAAATGAAAAGGGGCCCCCCACAGAACACACTGAGGCTCCAATACCACTCGACCCCCTTTAGCGCACCGAACACCCCCAACAGGGAGACTGCTGCACCAATGAGATAGGGCAGCATGAAGCCCCACCGGCGCTTCGGCCTTGCCTCAGCCATCAGCAACCGTCTCGCGTTCCGGAGTGCGCCGACGCTGGACTATTCCGCGCCACTTGGCCAATGCGATCAATTCAGTCAAAGTGCACGTCACCGGTCCACACGCTCACACCTTTGGCCGCGGCGCCCGGTCGGACCCGCAGCGTAAAATCCGCCTGATCCGGCGGCGCACTCGCCAATGCTGTGGCCGTAAATTGCGCAATCATGGTCTCCTCCCCATACCTGACGATGCGGGATTGCGTAAGACTGCAAATCGCGCCGAAGTCTGGAATTGAAATTTCCAGTACAAGCAGCCCCTGGAGGCCGATACCATCCTCGGCTTGACAGACTTCGCGATAGTTTTCCCGGCAGTTGAGAACGGAGTGGAGCTGCTCGTCGGCGAGCATTCCGAACACCTCTCCCTCTTCGAGAGCGTCCGCCACAATATGCATGGTCAAGACCGCGTTAGCACTGAACGCGCCGCTAGAACTCGCATCCATCTGACACCACACCCACATACCTTGGACGGAGCGGAACGGCTGCCAGCCTCCTGGCAAAGTTATCTCCACCGCGAAACCGGCAAACCGGTTGACGGGCTCTACAACGAGGCCGTTGCGCGCTACATACTCGCCGAAGCGCATGATCAACGCCCTAATCGAAGATGCTGTCCCACGCTTCGCCGATTAATTTCGACCCCCCGGTTGCAAACAATCCACCGACAACGGCGCCCGCCACAAGCCCGACTGCAGTCCCCACGCCCGGAACAACCGATCCGATCGCTGAACCCGCCGCCATATCTGCGAGGACAGCTGCACTCGCAGTCACCCCCACGTCCGTAAGCGCACCTGCGCCGATTCCGAGCGCGGCCCCCCCAGCTTCGCGAGTGATGGCCTCGGGCACCGAATTGTGCTCGTTGCTGACATCATTGATGGCTGCGGGCACAGCCAGGACCGCGGCGAGCGCACCGTTGGTGCGAGAAAATCCCTTCAACTCGACAGGCCCGACCTTGGGGTCCTCGAACCACTTCACCAGCCCGGAATCTGCCGCACCGGGACCCGTACCAGGAGATGAGAGGAACACCCTCGCCGCGGCGTCGTTGACGCCGGTCTTGATCGCGGTAGCAGATGTCAGTGCGTAATCCGTACCCGTCCAACCCTCCCACGGAGCCTTAAGTCTGTCCTCCCCGCCGGGCTGGGATTTCAATACCTGCTGGATACTGCCGGGCAACTGCCCGAACCCGCCCTTCGTCATGTCGGAGCCCTGCTTGGCCCCCACCGTGAGCGGGGTCTTCGGAAACCCAACTCTGTCGTTACTCATCAGCTGCCAGGAATTCGGGATCATCCGGCTTTGATCGCCGAGGTTGCGCTCGGCGTTGTTCAGCGCATCCTTCGACATGCCGTGTTCTTGAGCCTGCAACTGACTCAACACAGCTGCCTGTGCCGGCGTCAACGGTGCCTTCCCGGCTTTTTGGTCATCGGTGATCGAGTCCAGCACGGCGTTGACGCGGGCGGCGGCACCCTTATCGCCGCCCAGCGCAGCCTGCACATCGCGCTCAGCCTGCTCGGGAGATTCGGCGACGTGGCCCCCGGTGAATTTGGTCGCCAACCCCTGCTTGTCTTTGTCGATCTGCGATGCCACAGCCTGATCGGCGTCCCACCACGCCTTGGCCAACTTTCGGATGTCCTGTTCGTAGGCTTCGCGATCCTGCGTCCGTTTCGGATCGGGCGCGTCCCCGCCATCGTCCTCGGTGTCTATCACCGAAAGATCATCTTCGACCTCGAAGTCATCATTTTCGGCGTCGGCAATCTTGGCGCGCACCTCGTTGAGCTTAGGAATCACGTTGAAATTGATCCCGTTGGCAGCCGAGTCGGCCATCGCGTCAATCGCGTCACGCATGTGGCCGATCGCGGTGTAGTCCTTGCCGGCCATCGCGACCGCAGAATCCCGTGTAACACCGGACCACGACTGACCGCCTGGGAAGGTGACGGCCTGCCGGTAGGTATCCGCTCGGTCCAGCATGTCCTTGGCCGATGTTTTCCAGGAATCGATCATGCCCAGGACGGCCTGCGGGTTCGCGTGATCGATCTGGGTACGGGTCACCATGACAGCTTCTCCATCAGCACTGCATTGATTGCATTTCGGTGAACTGCATCGGTAGTTGCGAACCCAGGGGATTCATCGTCATTTGCTGTCGGGGGGCAGCAGCGAGCCTCCGGCATTAATCGCCGTGATCAGATCTTGATCGGCGCGAGTGAATCTGGTTCGGGCCATCTCCACAAGATCGCCGACTTCCGTGAAGCGATCCGCAATCGCCGATTGCACCGCCGGAATCGCCTCGCTACTGACCGCCCGGGCGGCTACCAGAGACGGAGAATCGCCTGCCGGGTCCGGGGTCGCGCCTTTATAGGGACTTTGCGCAGCGTGCTTCAGCGAGCTACCCAAATCGCTCAGCTCAGGCCGTAGCCGCCCCAGCGCCTCGATCTCCACTTGTAAAGGAGTAGTCATCGCATAGCCCCCTTTCGCAAGATGAGCCTATCAGCGACTAGGCACCTGACTAACACGAAAAACTCGCTCGCCTCGCAGGTCGGGGCGGCTGCTGTGGCGGCCAGGAGTACCGACAAACGGAGCGATGGCGAGCCAGTGAGTCGGCATATCGAGCAGGACGGTGTCGTTCGTGGTCTCCACTGGTCACGACGGCGCAACCATCCCAACCGACGTAGGCGGTGTCATTCACCAAGAACGCAGGTCAGGTGCCCACCTTCACGCGAAACGGGCCGGTTCGGTGTCCCGAAGTTCTATTTCTCAAGGCCGTACGGCCGCGCGAGCCGCCATTCCTCCTCGTTGACATACTTGCCCCGGGTGATGGCGACGCAACCGAGTGCTTGGCCGACGATGAAGAGGCTGCCGACAGCTAGGAGGCCCCCGGCCAAGCCGGAGCCACCGGAAGCGAAGACACCTGTCGCAACACCTGCGGCGCCGCCCGCCCGCAGATTTTCGGGTCGTTGGGGCGAGAAACTCATCGGGCGATGAGCCGCGCGGTCTTCGGGCGAGCGCCGCAATTTTACGTACGTGGAGTAACAGCTCCAAAGAATCGGTATCGCGGCAGCGACCGCAACAACTGAACGGCACTGCCACGACTTAACGAGCGCAAAGAGCCCGAAAAAAAGCGCCGTGATGCCCCCCAAGACGGCGAGCAGTAACACCAAACCGAAGAGGATCAACCATAAGCGGCGACGCCAGTAAGGCCATCCACGCTCATACCACGTGGTTCCGAAGTACTTGATCGACGGCACCGAGCCATCGTGCGTGTTACTCATCCGAATGCGCCGTGCTATAAGGTTTTGCGCCGGTTTTGCACCGCAGCCTGAACGGCGGAGACGTTCTATTTCTCGAGGCCGTACTGCCGCGCGAGTCGCCATTCCTCCTCGTTGACATACTTGCCCAGGGTGATGGCGAAGTAACCCAGTGCTTGGCCGACGATGAAGAGGCTGCCCACTGCTATGAGGCCACCAGCCAGCCCGGATCCGCCAGACGCAAAAACGCCAGTGGCGATACCCGCGGCACTACCCGCCCGCACGCGCTCCGGTGGTTGTGGCGAGAAACTCATGGGGCGATGAACAGCACGATCTTCGGGCGACCGCCGCAACTTTAGGTAGGCCGAGTAGCAGCTCCACACAATCGGCAAGCTGGCTAGCGTCACAGCGATCAGACGCCCCGGCGTGGAGGAAATCAGCTTGAAGAGCGCAAAGAATAGGATTGCGCCGGCACCCGTTACCGCTGAAGCCACTAGAAATCCAAGAGCTGCTAACCAAAACCGGCGACGCCAGTAAGGCCAGCCACGCTCATACCACGTGGTTCCAAAGTATTTGATAGATGGAATCGAACCTTCCCCCGTGTTATTCATCCGAATACGCTGTGCCATAAGCCTTTTGCGCCGTCCCCAATTGCACCACCCACGTCGGTTACGTCGTGGACTAAGGCATTCCCTGTTTGCGAGAAGACATGACCGGTTCCATGTAAGAGCCCGGACATTACACCGCGGTCGTGAATATCTTCAGCCCAGTGTTCGTGTGTGATTGAGTTGCCGAAGTCTCCAACCCCCCAAGCAAGCGCACCGCCGACGGCAAGGGCAGCGGCGACGGGTAGCTCGACAGGCGCGGCAATGATGGCGCCAGCTGCGGCGGTGCCCGCCGCAATGCCGGCGAGCTGTGGCCCGTAGTCGGACACCCGAGCCTTATTCGGTGACCAGCCCTTTTCCACGTCAGCTACGGTTTGTAGATGGCCGATCAGGCCAGCGGCGGCGAGGTCAACCACTGGTATGTCTTTGAGGAACTCCAAACCCTTGGGCAATCTTGCCAGTTCCGATGCCGGATAGGCGAGCTTGCCCAGGTCTCCGATATTGGAGTTCAAGATTTTTGAGAATGGCCACTCGCCCTCGCCCTTCAACGCGCCGTCGAGTGCCGCTTCTTGCAGCTTGACATCGTTGACGGCAGACAGGTGGTTGGTACGTGCCCAATCGCCTTTGGGCAGTGAGAGGCCCTTCGCCGCGTAGGCATCCCTCGCTGCCTTGAGATCTTTTCGCGCATCCCTTAACCGCTGCCGCAATTCGTCGATTTTCCCAGGGGCAACTTGTGCAAGGTGATCATTTCTCGCATTTGGGATAACGTAGAGTCCTTTTAAGTAGTCAGCGATGGTGGTGGCTTTATCCCAAGCAGGTTCCTTGCCATTTTCTGGCGGTTCGAGGTCGCCCGATACCTTCTGGATCTTTCCCGCCGCCGCGATCCGGAAGCCTTGTGCAGTCTGCAGTATCTGCGCGTAGAGCTGGTTGTAGTCGTTCTGTGCCTTTACCGCTCGTTGCGCGTCTGGAGCGTTGGGATCTCCGGTTATGACGAGGGGCAACGGTTGGCCGTTTTCGCCGATCTGGGCGCCTTCCGATTTCGCCTGTGTCGCAGCGTTATAGAGGTCATTTTCTAAAGCTTGCAGCTGATGGCCCAGCTCGGTCACAACACCACCGAAGGCCTCGTAGGAGCTTTCTATCCCGGCGATCCGAACCGACGACAGCGTCCACGCTTTCCTGAACGCCTCGGCACCGTGCCCAGACCAACTGGCGTCGTTAGCGAGCGTGTCGACGCTCGAATCCAATGCGTTAGCAATGTCTTTCATCTGACTGGGCACGGTTTCTAGGGTATGGCCCAGTGCAATCAGACCCGCGATGTCTCCGCCTACCCAGCTCACTGGATACCGCTTGTCATGTTATCCCACAGGAAGCGATTCTTATCGGAATCATCGGCGATCTGGTATCTGTCACGGCAATCTTTAATCTTGTCAGCATTTTGCAGCAGACTGGCCGCCATCTTGCTGTTGAGCGTCCCCAATTCATCGATCAGAGTTTGCATCGACTCATTAAGCGCTCCGTCTCCCGAGTCCGGCGGCGCCACTTTCAGCTTCTCGGCAACGCCCTCGTAGATCGGCGCCTCGGTAGCGTAACGGGTCGCTAACGCGGTCAGATCATCGATGACGGCTTTAAAGTCCGTCATTTAATGCCCCCTTCAGTGCGTTGAACCGGTCTTCCGTCCAAATGGATGTCACAACCTCGCGGTCAGGATCGATCAAAAGAATGCCACCACTCAAGCTGACGACTGTTTCACCTGGCAGGCGCAGCCAGGGCTGATACGGCCCCAACCTGTCCACTAAGGTTTCGACCGATCGGAAAGCAATCACCACCGGTTGACCGGTGGAAAGCTGAAACAACTCCACCGCGATGTCACCGTGGCGCTCACCAAACTGCGGGTGCGCGGGAACAAATAAAACCGGGTCTATGTCAGAACCGATCGTGCACTGCCCGGCGTTTGCAGGGTCGTCCACCGGCCCGCGATAGTAGTCCTCCTCAGCACGCCGCAGCGCCTCCCACTCGTCGACGAGTTGCTGGGGCGGCTCCGCGATCCAACCGTGCGCCTCATACCACTCTTCGCGCAAATCTTCGGCCGTCTGCCAGCCGGGCTGCCACGTCGCGCCCTCAGGCAACGCGACCACCGCCCTTAGGCTTCATGTCCACCCCACCATGATCGTCTTTCCGAAACGTCAGGAATTTATACCGTGGCTACGGACTACACTAGCGCTCCCACACATCCCTATCCTGCGCGAATATCCATCTTCATTGCCGGAACCACAACTCGACTTTCTGCCGCTGGACGACGTGGTGCGCAGGCCGGCTTAATGCGACATCCAAAGACGCGGCACCAGCACCTGCACATCGTTGTTGCACCTTACGATCAGTGAGCTTTTGCAAAGCCGCGCGTTGCTTGCGGGTCAGACTGACCGTAGATCCAACAGGTCATGCATAGTCATGCATAGTCGATTAGTCTCGCCGCTGCCGGGCTGGCCCGGGCCGACGATCCGGTCGCCCTGGACGTGGCCGACCAACTGTTCGCGGTGTCCGAGGCGCCGCATGCCGGGACGTTCTTCTAATCGGGGTCAGCGGTTCGGCTCCGCCCGTTGCATCGCCAGACGCGCGCCGGCCACCACCAGATCGGGCTGGTGGATCTGGATGAAGTGGTCGCTGCCGGTGGCGATCAGGTGCGGGGTCTGCGGCCGCAGCGCGATCAGATCCGCCGAGGCGTCTCGCCACGCCTGTTCCAGCTTGGCGCCCTGCTCGGGTGAGACGGTGCCGGGAACCGCGAACGGTTCGGTCCTGGTCAGCACGACGGTGGGAACGGGCGGGAACGCCGGGGCATCGCCAACCTGGGCGACGCTCTTCTCGATGTCGATCTCCTCGAAGCCCGGCGAGTTCGCGAACTGGGGCAGCGGCTGGTCCAACGCCTGGCGATAGGTCGGCCAATCCGCGCCCAGCAGGCCCGGTATTTCGACGGGAAAGGCATCGACGAATGCCAGCGCCCGCACCTGGTCGGGGTAGGTCTGGGCATACAGCCGGATGAACAGCCCGCCCAGCGAGTGCCCGACCAGGACGTACGGGCCCGGAAGATGGGCGGCGGCAAGGAGGGCATGCAGATCCTGGACCACGTCCTGCGCGGTGCGGGGCATCGCGACCGGCGAACTGCGGTCGGTGATGCTGGCCGGATCGGGATAGCGCAGGGTCCCGGGCCGGTCGTAGGCGCACACGCGGTGGTCGGCGGCCAGGGCCGGCAGCACGGCCGGGCCCGTTGCCGGGGCGGTGGAATCGGAGTGACTCCACGGATCCGATGAGTTGTGATACCCGGACTCCAAAATGACTGTGGGCCCGCCCTTTCCGTGGCATTCGAGATACAGGTGCCGCCCGCCGCCGATCTCGATCGGACCCGCGAAGTCACCGCCCGACGACGGCGCACCGCGGTTGTGTGCCGGCCCGCCGCATCCCACGAGCGCAACAAGCAGGGTGGCGGCCAGCAGGCAGCGACGAACTCCCGTAGCCGTGCACGCCGAATGCGCCGCGATTCTCCGGATCTCCCACACTGCACGCATCGCGTTATTGTGCGGGTAAGTCGCCCCACGTGAAAGCATGACGGCGAAGATGAAGCAACGTAACTCGGCCAGCACGCGCGGCGCAGCCCTGTGGATCGTGGCGGCCGTCGGTTACCTGGTACTGGAGGCGCTGGCCGCCGCGGCCTTCGAGCCGGCCTACAGCTACGCACGCAACTACATCAGCGATCTCGGCCTTCCCCGCGGCACGCCGGTGCAGGGCCGTTCGATCCACTCGCCCCGCGCCTACTTGATGCATGCGGCGTTCTACCTGCAGGGCATCCTCTTCCTTGTCGGGGCATCACTGATCGTAGGTGTTCCCGACAACCGAAGGGCCCGACTGTTTTTGGGTACCGTCGCGGCAAATGCCCTGGGCAATGTCGTGATCGGGACAGTGCACAGCGGCACGGTACACATCGTCGGCGCCCTGCTGGCCATCGTGGGGGGCAACGCCGCGATCTTGGTGGGGTCCGGTGTCATCGGGCCGCTTACCGCCTGGCGCCGGTATCGCGGACTATCCAAAGCGATTGCGGCCCTGGGCCTGTCGTGTCTTGCCATGCTGATGATCAAATCGGCGACGGCAACGACGTACCTGCTGTCCGACGGCGCATGGGAACGCGGGAGCGTGTACTCGATCACCGTCTGGCAGTTGATCACCGCCGCTTGTCTGCTGACACGGACTACCCGCGGCGCCGCACGATCCGGGTCTCGAGGGCGCCCAGGGCCCCGTCGGTGAGCTTGCCCAAACCGGCCAGCAGCACGATGGCCAGCAGCATCACGTCGGTGCGGCCACTGTTTTGACTATCGATGAGAAGAAACCCGAGCCCCCTCGAGGATGCGATCAGCTCGGCCGCGACCACGAAGAGCCACGCGTTCGCCAGGCCCAGCCGCAGACCGTTCACCAGCTCGGGCGCCGCGGCCGGCAGCATCACCGACGTCAACAGCGAGGCACCGTGTCGCCCGTAGGCTCGCCCGACCTCCAGCAGGTGGGGGTCGATGTGAGCAAGCGCAGATGCCGTCGTCGTATAGACGGGGAAGAACGCGCCGATGGCCACCATCAGGATCTTCGGGGTCTCATCGATACCAAACCATAAGAGCAGCAACGGAACCCACGCCAAGGACGGCACGGTGCGAAACGCCGCGAGGGTCGGCGCGAGCAGCCTCCGCACCGTGACCGAGAGCCCGACGAGGGAGCCCAGCGTCAGGGCGACGCCGGCCCCGGCCAAGTAACCGATTAACACCCGCGAACCACTGGCCTTCAGGTGAGTCCACAGTTCGCCGTGCCGAAGCAGGCCGCCCAGCGCGGACACCACGTCGCCGGGAGGCGGCAGCTGGCTGGGGGCGAAAAACCCGGTGACCGCCGTCGCCAGCTGCCAGATCACCAGCAGCAGCACGGGGACGATCAGTCCCACCAGCACGAGCGGCAACCTGGCCAGCCGCCCCGCCTTCGGCGTCAGTGAACTTGCTGCGCGTACTTCGGCTCGAACAGTGTGCTCAGGGCGGCGCGGCCGGCGTCGTCGGATTTGATATCGCCATCCGCTACTGCCAGCGGCTCGACCCTGGTCAGCACCGCTCGCAGCCAGTCCCCCGGCACCGGGTCGATGTCCAACGCCGTTCGCTGCAGCTCCTCTTGCGCCACGCTCAGCGTCACTTTCGCCTGCGAGGCTAGCAATGCCGCCAGCTCGGCTGGGTGCGTCTTTGCCCACTTCCGGGCCTCCTCATAGGTGTTGACCACCAACTGAACGGAATCCGGATGGGCGGCAATGAAATCCTCGCGGGCGTTCAAGACACCGCCGGAATTGAAGTCCGGGTTGTGGTAGATGATGCGGGATCCCTGTTGTTGGATCGTCTCCGCCATGAAGGGGTCGAGTCCGGACCACGCGTCGACATCGCCGCGCTCGAGGGCGGTCTTGCCATCGGCGTGCTGCAAATTGACGATCTCGATGTCAGCGGATGAAAGCCCCGCTGTCGCAAGCGATTGCAATAGGAAGAAGTAGGGATCCGTGCCCTTGGTGACGGCGACTTTTTTGCCCTTCAAGTCGGCCACCGAGTTGATCGGCGAGTTCTTGGCGACAACGAGGGCCGTCCACTCCCCCCTGGCGTACACGTCGACGACCTTGATCGGTGTGCCGTTGGCCCGCGCCAACAAGGCGGGAGAACCGCCGGTGGAGCCGAAGTCCAAGGCCTTTGACCGCAGTCCCTCGTTGGCCTTGTTACTGCCCTGCGACAGCACCCAAGTGACGTTGTAGCCCTGCTTTTCAAGCAAGTGCTGATCGCGTATCACCAGGCTCAGCGGGTTGTAGTAGGCGTAATCCAGGTGGAGCTCCTTCGACGTCGCCGTGCCGTTGCTCGACCCGCACGCAGACACCGCGGTGACCGCCGCGATGACGGCGAGCGTCGTCAAATACCGCCTTTTCACGAAATTTCCGCCTCCTCATCGACAGCGGACCGCAGGCTGTCACTGCTGCGTCGCGGGACGCCAAGTTCTTCCAGCAACTGATCACGCAGCGCGGTGACACGCGGGTCGCCGCGGTCGCGTGGCTTGGGAATCGGGATGTCGAATTCCGCGACGATGCCGGCGCCGCCGGTCGCCTCGGCGCGCAGGATCAGCACCCGGTCCGCCAGAATCACCGCCTCGTCCACGTCGTGCGTCACCAGCACCGTCGTGGTGCCGGCCTCTTGCTGCACCGTGTCGAGCAGGTCCTGCATCCGCAGCCGGGTCAGCGCATCGAGGGCGGCCAGCGGCTCGTCGAGCAGCAGAACGCTGGGGCGCCGGGCCAGGGCCCGGGCCAGGCCCGCGCGTTGCGCCATGCCGCCGGACACTTGCCGCGGATAATGATCGCGGAATTTGGTCAAACCCACGACGTCCAGCCAGTGCTGCACTGCCGCAGAGCCTTTCGACCGGCCGGTACCCGGGGCCAGGCCGAATTCGACGTTGGCCGACAGCGACCGCCAGGGCAGTAGGCGGGGTTCCTGGAACACCACGGCGCAGCGCGGGTCGATCCCCCGGACGGACTCGCCATCGATCTCGATCCGTCCACCACTGGGAAGGTCCAGGCCGGCGATCAGCCGCAACAGCGTCGATTTGCCGCTGCCCGATGACCCCAGCAGGGCGACGACCTCGCCGGGCTCGATCTCGACGTCGACGTCGTGCAGCACGGTGTGCGTTCCGAACGTGCGATTGACGCCGCGAAGTGACACACGTGCCGGCGCGGGATTGGTCGTCGTCACCCGGGCAGCCTAGGAACGTCCCCGGCCGGCCGCCAGGTTTGGGTTGATCATGATTCGAATGCGTCCTATTGCGCCCGAACGAATCCCGCGCCTACCGCCGGGTTGGCCCCCGCGTCGCGCAGCACCGCGGTTGCGGCATCTGGCTGGACCGCTCCATCGGGCAACGCGGCAGCCGGTATCGCCTTGATGCGGTAGAGGAAGTCGGTGGCGGTCTTGATCAGGTCGGCGCTCTCACCGGTGGGTGCAAAAGGAAGGCGTAACCGAATGCCTTCGGCGCTGCCGCCTTGGTCGACGGGCCACCTGCGGTAGAGCGAGTCGTGCAGGTCGGCCGCCGAATAGCCCTCCGTTTGGCTCTGGGCTATCCGCACGATCTCGTCCGCGTTGGCCGGGTCGGCGAGGTAGCGCTGTGCGTCGAGCTCCGCTTTCAACCAGCTCTTGGCGATGTCGGGATGCTTGTCGGTGAACTCCTTGTCCATCACCAGGAAGCCACCGTCGCGCTGATCGTTGAGCGCGCCACTCGCAACGCGTTTGGCCAGCCCGGCGTTGATCAATTTCGACGGCACCGGTTCCCAGACGATGGCGGCATCGATGGTGTGGTTCTGAAAACTGGAGGTGATCACCTCGATGCTCTGGTTGAGGTAGGCGGCGGGCTTGATCCCCAAGGCACCGAAGGTGGCCTGAGCGATGCGGTCGGTGCAACTGCCCTGCGGAGTGGCGACGGTCTTGCCGTTGAACCAGGCGAGCGCGTCACGTTGGTTGGCGAAACTCGGTGCGTCCGGCCGCACCAGGAACACGCCGCACTGGTCCTCCGAAAGCCCCAGCGTCGCAACGATTCGCAGGTCTCGGTTGCTTCTCTTGCTCACGCCGACGATGGACGGCATGTCACCCACGTAGCCGATCTGTTGCTTGCCGGCCAGTAACTGGCTCACCACGATCGAGCCCTGCAGGCCGACCTGAAAGTCCACCGTCGAGCCGCTCGGCAGGTATTTCTTCCAGAATTCCTTGCCCCGCATCACCACACCGGACCACGCCTCGGTGTAGTAGGGCTGGTAGCCGACGGTGAGGTGCACCGCCCCACCGCTGGAGACGATGTCGTTTCCGCCGATGTGGCCGACCGCGGCGCAGCCGACGGCGGTCAGCACCGTGGTCAGGGCAACAGCGAGGGTGTTTTTCAGTCGCATGCGCGTCTTTCTCTCGTCAGCGGTGCCGAGCAAGCGGGGCTCGCAGCAGGTCCATGGCGCGGTGTTTGATGTCTTGCAGGCGATCGTCATTCAGCAGATCCATCCGCTGCCGGGGGCGGGGCCGCCGGATCGCGAACTCCTCGCGTGGCCGGGCGGGACGTCCCGTCATCACCAGCAAGCGGTCCGCGAGCAGCAGCGCCTCATCGACATCCGTCGTGATGAACAGGACGGTGCGCTGTTGTTCGGCAAGGAGTTCGGCCGTGTACTCCTGCATCAGCTCGCGGGTCATGGCGTCCAGACCCCGAAACGGCTCGTCGAGTATCAGCACGGCGGGTTCATTGATCAACGCTCGAGCCAACTCGACGCGGCGCCGCATCCCGCCGGAAAGCTCTGCGGGATAGCGATTGCCGAAGTCGGCGAGCCCTACGCGTGCCAGGACGGCGTCCGCCCGTTGCCGCGCCACAACCCTGTCCTCACCGCGCGCACGCGGCCCGAACATGACGTTTTCGGCGGTCGTCAGCCACGGCATCAGTGCGTTCTCTTGGAAGAGCAGCAGTCGATCGGCCGAGGGTCCCCCGGCCTCCTTGCCGTCGACGGCGATGCGTCCGCTCGTCGGACGGTAATACCCGGCCAGTAGGTAACCGATGGTCGTCTTGCCGCCGCCCGACGGTCCGATCATGGCCACGATCTCGCCGGGCGCCACGCTGAACGAGCAGTCGTCGACGACGTGGACGTCCTCGCGACCCTTGCGGATGTGCAAGGAGACGCGATCGAATACGACCGCACCGGCCCGACTGCCTGTCATGCCGCCACGCGCCGCCACGGCATGAGTCGATCTCCCAGCGCCCGCACCAGGCCGCTCGACAGGTAGCCTGCGATACCGAGGCTGATCATCGCCACGACGACCCGCGGTAAGTTGTTGCCCTCATAGGCATTCCACACCAGAAAGCCCAGGCCGCCGTCGCCGGACTGCTGGCCGCCGCCCGAGATCAACTCCGCGGCGACGACGACCTCCCACGTGATACCCATGCCGACGGCCGCACCCGTCACCAGGGACGGCAGCAGCGCGGGGAGCAGCACCCGCCGGAAGACGTACGCCCGGCTCGCGCCCATTGACCGCGCGGCCAGCACGTGCCTGCGGTCGATTTGTTCGGCTCCACCGACGGTGTTCAGCACGATCGGAAACAGTGCGCCGAGAAAGGTCACGAAAGTGATGGACAGCTCCTGAGTCGGCCAGAAGATGATGGCGATCGGCACCCAGGCCAACGGCGGTATCGGCCTTAGCGATTCGAATACCGGAAACACCACGCGGTAAAACCATGGGCGGGTCGCCATGAGCAGCCCCAACGTTCCACCCACCAGCAGCGCCACGGCGAAGCCGGCCAACACTCGCTGAAAGGACAGCGACCAGCTGTTCCAATAGCCCGGCCTGGCAATGAGTTTCATGAAGTCGACGGCTACCGCCGAGGGCGGGGGCAGCTGCCCCACCACGGGCACATCGACGCCGGTCCAGCCGCCCAGCCGGGTGGCCAGCTCCCAGACGCCGGCGAACACGACGATGCCCGTCACTCCGCGCCTCAGGCCTGAGGTGTCCGCAGACTCCGGGCGCCGCAAGAGCGTTGTCATTGCGCCATCTCCCGCTCGCCGGCGTCGAACGCACGCCTAGCTTCGTCACGGACCGCCTCGGAGACCTCAGCGACGAGTTCACGAAAGTAGGGCGCGGTGATCAAGTCGCGGTTCCGTGGCCGATCGAGGTCCACATCCAGCGTGGCCTTGGCCCGGCCGGGCCGGGTCGTCATGACGGTGACACGGCCGCCCAGGTAGACCGCTTCCTCGATATCGTGGGTGATGAAAAGCACTGTGACCGCGGACTTATCGTAGATCTGCAGCAGCGCATCGTGCATCGCGGATCGCGAGATCGCGTCCATGCCCCGGAACGGCTCATCGAGCAGCAGCACTGACGGCTCCATGACGAGCGCGCGCAGAATCTCGACGCGGCGTTGGACGCCGCTGGACAGCTCGCCGGGATAGCTGCGCGCCACATCACCCAGGCCGACGTCGTGCAGGCGCTCGACCGCGATCTCCGCCGCGTCGCGACGGCTCAGGCGCCGCTGCGCCACCAGGCCGTAGCTGACGTTCTCGGCGACCGTGAGCCAGGGGAACAAGGTGCTGTCCTGGAAGACCACCACCCGGTCCGGGCCTATCGCGGCGGTGGGCCGGGTTGGGCCGCACAGCAATTGACCGTCGAGCTCGATGTGGCCCGAGCTGATGTCGGTGAATCCGGCGACGGCTCCCAGCAGTGTGCTCTTTCCGCATCCCGATGGCCCGACGATGACGTGGAGTTCGCCCGCGGCGATGTCGAGGCTGAAATTCTCCACCGCTACCACCGGGGTGCCCGTCGTCCGGTACACCTTGCCGACGGCCTTCAGGGCGAGGGTTCCCCCGCTCATGATCCGATGCTCCGCGCCCGGTACGCCATCAGCCGGTCACCGAGCAGGCGGATCAACGCGCTGCTGGCAAAGCCGATCACGCCGAGCGTGATCATCGCGATCACGATCGTCGGGTAGCGGGTGGTCGTGTACGAGGCGTTGATGAGGTAACCGAGGCCGAACTGGCCGGCGATCATCTCCCCCGCGACCAACGAGAACCACGCGACACCCATTCCGATCTGCAGGCCGGTGAAGATGTAGGGCAGCGATCCCGGGATCACCACGGTGCGGAGCACGTGACGCGGGCCGGCGCCCAGGCACCGCGCCGCCCTGATCAGGTTCGGGTCGATGGAATGAACCCCGAGCAATGTGTTCAGCGTCACCGCGTAGAACGCGGCCAGATACGTGAGAAAGATGACCGAGCCCTCCCTGCTGTGAAACATCAGCATTGCCAAGGGAACCCACGCGAGGATGGGGATGGGCCGGATCAATTCGAAGACGGGAAACGCGTATTGACGGAACCGCGACGACCACCCCAGCAGCAGGCCGAGGGGGATCCCGGTGATCAATGCCGCGGCGAACGCGAGGGCGACGCGCCGAACGCTTGCCCAGATGTGCTCGTAGTAGGACGCGGTGAAGATCGATGTGCCGTAGGCGGGATTCGGGCTGAGCCACTCCCGGATCACCTCGGTCGGACCGGGAAGGCCACGAAACCTCGGTAAAGCCAGGACGTCGACGCTCAGATACCAACCGCCGACGAACAGGGCGAAACCGATCAGCGCCAGCGGATATGCGGGCGACAGGATCCGGCGGCGTTTCGGCGGTGGCGCGGTGGCGGTGTCCCGCACGGCGGTCAGGGAAATCGACTCGGTAGAAAGGGCGCTCACGAGCTACCTTTCTAGGAGGACAGAGGCCCCGCGGCGGGAGTCAGCAGCGAGTGACTCGATCGGGCCGCAGGGGCATGCTGGGACAAACCGGTGTCATCATTTCCGCACCGCTGCCGCGGTGCAAGAATATGGATCGCCTTGACCCGAAGTGCGCCATCGCAGGAGCGGTCCCCGACGCGTGCGGGACGCAGACAGCCGGCTCCCGAGCGGGAACCGGCTGTCGTGGTCGGCAGTCGCCGTCAGCCGTGTGGCGCCTCGGAGATCTTGGTGTCGGGCTTGCCGAGCGTCTGGCAGTAGGTCATCGCCGAGAGCCGCGTCGCGGAAATCTCCACATTCGTCGGGTCGGTACCGCTCTTGTCTTTCAGCATCTTGCTGACTTCGTCGTTCTGCTTCTTCTCGTCCTGCGTGGTGAAATCCTTGCACTTGGTGTCGCCGCCGGTGTTGATGACCTGTGAGGCCGAACACGCGCTGGACAGCAAGACGGAGACCGCGATCGTGGCTGCCGCAATGTACTTCATCATTTGCCTTCCTGGGTGCGAGTAGTGGTATCAGTACACCAAATCGCCTGATTTCAAACCCGAAGTGACGCCCGAACCGGGCTCCACCGTGTTTGCAGGCGCGCATCAAACGGTGAAATTCGGATGACGCCGGGGTGCCTGAAGCGGTGTGATCGCGTCGAGCGGGAATAACTGGCCCTGTGACGTCGCGTTCTACCACCGTCGGTCGGCCGCGCACGCACTTCGGCTTTGGGAGGGGAGCAGGTCCGTGACCTCGTCGAATGTGCGCATCGGCAGTGCCGGGTCGACACGCGGGCCGGCGGGGACCCCGGCGCTGTTCGTCAGCGTGTTGGCGCTGCTGCTGGCCACCGGGTGGGTCGCCAACCACTTCGTCGGGTTGATGCCGGTGATCAGCGACACCGAGCACCTCGGCACGGCAACGCTCGACGGGATCTTCGGCATCTACGCGCTGGGGCTGCTGCCCGGGTTGCTCGTCGGCGGACGCGCGTCGGACGCGCTCGGGCGCCGGTCCGTGGCGCTGGCGGGTTCGTCGGCCGCCCTGCTGGGGACGGCGGTGATGCTGCTGTCCCAGCACACCGGCGCTTTGCTGCTGGGTCGCCTGATCGTCGGGATCGGTGTGGGCCTGGCCATCAGCTCGTGCACCGCATGGGCCTCGGATCTGAGAGGCCCGGCGGGCGCCGCGACCGCCGGAGCGGTGCTGACGGCCGGCTTCGCCCTCGGACCCTTCGCCGGGGGGTTCATCGTGTTGGCCGGACGATCCGGCATCCGGGTGTCGTTCGGTGTCGCCGCCGCCATCGTCGTGCTGGCAACGTTGGCCGTCGCCGGCGCGGCCCGGCGCACCGACGCGACCGCGACTCCGACTGCGACGCACGACGACTCGCCTCGGGCGGCACCGGAGGTCAACGGATTTAGCCGGGCCCTGAGTTGGGCAATGCCGCTCGCGCCGTGGGTATACGCCTCGGCGACACTGGGTTTCGTCACCATCCCCACCCGGTTGCACACCGCGCTTGCGGCGCCGATGGCGGCGGGCACCGCCACCCTGATCGTCAATGGTGTCAGCGGCGTCGTCCAGATACTGGCCCGCGTGCTGCGGTGGGGTCCGCAGGCCGGTACGGCGGGTGCGGTGCTGGCCGCGCTCGGCTACGCGACAGCCGCGCTGGCGCCGCCCGCACTGACCCCGGCCCTGGGCCTGCCGCTGTTGCTTGTCCTCGGCTGCGCGTCGGGGCTGTGCCTGCGTGAGGGTTTGATCGACCTGGAGGCCGCCGCGCCGCCGCACCTGCGCGGCGCGCTGACCGGGGTCTTCTACGTCGTCACCTACTTCGGCTTCGCGCTGCCGCTGGTCCTGGCCACCGTCGGGTCGGTGGCCTCGATGGTGATCCTGTCGGTGATGGCGGTGCTGGCCTCGGCGGCGGCGGTCGCCCGAGGGGTGCGGTTACGACGGGATAGTCACCGGCAGCACTGATCGGCCGGGCTCAGCGGTGGCGATCAAACCAATTGGCGCAGCGTCTCGATCAGCTTGATCCGCTCAGCGGTCGTAGACGCGATGGGCGCCACGTTGAGGGTGGTCACCCCCGCCTCTCGGTAGGCGGCCAGGCGCTCCTTGACGAATTCGCGGCTTCCGATCAGGTTGACGTCTCGCACCAGATCGTCGGGCACGACCTTGGCGGCGCCGTCTTTGTCACCGGCGAGGTAGAGCTCTTGAATCCGGTCGGCCTCGGGGCCGTAGCCGTACTTCGTGGCCAGGGTGTGGTAGAAATTCTTGCCCTTGGCGCCCATCCCACCGATGTACAGCGCCAGGTGCGGTTTGACGAATTCCCTTAGCGGCTCCACGTTTTCGCCGATGGCCAGCACGGGGCCGGCATAGATGTCGAGCTCTCCCAGGCCGGGGTCGCGCTTGGCGCGGCCGGCCGCCAGAGCGTCCCCCCACACGTCCTGCGCCTTTTCGGGCAGATAGAAGATCGGTTGCCAGCCCTCGGCGATCTCGGCCGCCAGTTCGACATTCTTGGGCCCCAGCGCGGCCACCAGAACCGGAATGCGTTCGCGGACGGGCTGATTGATGAGCTTGAGCGGTTTACCCAGCCCGGTGCCCTGGTCGGCGGGCAGCGGGATCGTGTAGTGCTTGCCCTGGTGTTGCAGGGTCTCGCGCCGCCACACCTGACGGCAGATCTCGATGACCTCACGCGTCCGGCTGATCGGTGCGTCGTAGGGAACTCCATGGAAGCCCTCGATGACCTGCGGGCCAGACGCGCCCAGGCCGAGGATGAACCGGCCGTCGGAGACGTAGTCCAGGCCGGCCGCGGTCATCGCGGTCAGGGTGGGCGTCCGGGTGTAGAGCTGCAGGATGCCCGAGGCCAACCCGACGCGTTCGGTGCTCGCGGCCAGGTAGCCCAGCGCGCTCACGGCGTCGAACGAATACGCCTCGGGGACAAAGACAATGTCCAGTCCGGCGCGTTCCAGGTCGGCCACTTCGGCGGCGACGTCCTTGAACCCACCCGCATAATTGATGCTCAGTCCAATCCGCATGGTCATTACTTCTACGCGGTACCGGATTGATTGGCCAATTCGAGCGCCTCCCGTTGGATGCGATCAAACTGGGCGCCCATCGCCTCGGACAGCGCCGTTGCGCCCGACAGGGGCCGCACCATCACCATGAAGTCGTCGATGAGGCCGTCGTCGTTGAAGTGCAGGAAATCGCAACCGGTGATCTTCACCCCCGGTGCCCCGGCTATCCCGGTCTCGAACACGAAGGCGTGATCGCGCCCGCTCGGGTCGTGGATTTCGCGGATGTAGCGGAAGTCCTCGAAGATTCGCAACACGCCGCGCAGGATGGCGGCGGTGATCGGCTTGCCGACGTAGGGCTTGAACGCCACCGGGCTGGTGAAGACCACGGTGTCGGCCAGCATCGCCTGGATGCCCTTCTCGTCGCGCTCTTGGACGGCCTTGCGGAACGGGTGCATTAGCGACCTCGCGTAGTCAACTAGTTGAGTAAGTGGATTCGACGCTAGGGCGCAGGAGGCCGGATGTCCAGAGTGCGATTAATCACTTTGTTGAATAGTCGCACCGTTGTAGCATCGACCGATGTCGCTGCGTGACGCGGTGTTGGCCGCCCTCCTCGAGGGCGAATCGTCCGGATACGACCTGGCGAAAGACTTCGACGCCTCGGTCGCGAACTTCTGGCCGGCCACTCCGCAACAGCTGTATCGCGAACTCGACCGGCTCGCCGAGCAGGGTCTCATCCAGGCCCGGATCGTGCAGCAAGAACGCCGGCCCAACAAGCGCATGTTCTCGTTGACCGACGCCGGGCGTGACGCGATCCGGCAGTTCACGGCGAGGGCGCCGAAGCCGTCGGTCATCCGCGATGAACTGATGGTCAAGCTCCAGGCCGCCGATGCCGGCGACACGCAAGCCGTCCACGCGTTCGTCCTCGAACGCTTGCAATGGTCGACCGCCAAATTGCAACGCTACGAACGACTGCGGGCGCGCATACTCGACGGGCGAGACGAGAAGGAATACTTTACCCAGGCCGACCGAATCGGCCCTTACTTGACGCTGATGCGCGGAATAGCGTTCGAAGAGGAGAACATTCGCTGGGCCAAGCAGGTGCTGCCCATCATCGAGGGTCGCCTGTCGGCCGGGGCTGCGCGCACCGGGCGGTCGCGGCGCCGGACCGCTACCCGCCGGTGAGTGCGTCCGCTCCCACCTCGGGCACACCGTTTCCGCTTGGCGCGACGCTTGCGGTCAGTCCGTCGCCGGGTTGCTGTCGGCCCAGCAGTTCGTCGTGGCCGACCTCGGGGAGGTTGCCGCCTCGGTCGGGGCCGTCGCGCTTCGCCGACTTTTTCTTCGTCGCCTTCACGGGAGCGGATACGGTTTCCGCCAAGCGGTGGCCGTTGGACACCAGGCCGGCGGATTGGCTGACCATTTCGATGGCCTTCTCGGTGTAAACGCGGTAGCCGAAATCCGGTAGATAACCATGGATCTCCGGGGTGTCGAGATCGCGCATGAATTGCAGGATCTCCCGGCTGAACACCTGCCCGGGCACCAGGACCGGAAATCCCGGCGGGTATGGCGTCACGTAGGTCGCCGACACCACGTCGACGCCCGCATCCAGTTTTTCCACGACCTGCTCACCGGTGAGGTATTCGCAGTTGGTGTCGTCGTAGGACAGGTAGAACCCGCGGCGCACATCTCCCTCGGGCGTCGGCTCGGTTCCGCTGTGATCCCGAAACGCGGGATGGAATCCACTGAAATCCGGTAACGGCAAAGACATTTCGGTCAGTCGGAAGACCGCGCGCTCGAAGTGTTCGCGTTCTCCGAGACTCATCTCGGAAATGTTCTGATCCAGCTCGCGGGCGATGTTCACCAACACTTCCACCAGGAACGCAACCGAGCTGCGGGTGGTGCCGATATTGGTCATGAACAACACGCTGTTGCGCGAGGTCTTGTTGATCTGGATTCCATAGCGGTCCATCAGCTGCTGACGCTTGAAGGTGTCGCCGTCATAGCCGGTGAGTCCGATGAACAACGTGATCCGGGACGGATCGAGCACGAACTCGTCTTGATCCCACGCCGCCATCATGTTGCGCAGGCCGGAGCGCAGCGGCTGGGCGATAGCCGATGGCCGGTACTCCTCCGGGATCAGGTCCGATGTGCGCAGGCAACGCATGTACTTGCTCAGCAGGGGATGGTTGTCGATGGCATCGCGCAGCTGCATGGCGTTTTCGATCTGCCGCTGCACCAGCTCGACGCCTTCCAACGCAACCTGCCGGCGACCGAGATCCAGCGATGCGAGTATCTGATAGTTGGGAGACGTCGACGTGTGCGCCATGTAGGCCTCGTGGAACGGCTCGGCGACCTTCTGGTCGAAATCCTGATCGAAGACGTGGATCATAGATCCCTGCCGCAGCGCGGTGAGCGTCTTGTGCGTCGACTGGGTGGCATACACCCGTACCCGGGCCCGGGCGGGATCCGGGTGCAGCCGACGGTTCAGAAGGTCGTCGTCGGAGGTCAGGTCGGCGGACTCGGCGACCAGCTGCTCCTCGTAGCGGCTTATATACTCGGGATCCCGGAGCCGCTCGCGCAACGCCCGCGCGGATGCCATGGCCGTACGGGTCCGGTAGACGGGGTGGAACCGCGCGAAGGCGAACCACGCCTCGTCCCACAAGAAGACCAGATCGGGCTTGATGGCGAGGCACTCCTGCATGACGCGCACTACGTCGTAGACGACCCCGTCGAAGGTGCAGTTGGTCAGCGACATCATCTTGACCCGGTCGAGCTTGCCGGCGCGACGCAGCGCCAACAGCTTCGATTTGATCTCCCGCAGCGGGACCGCGCCGTACATCGAGTACTCGTTGAGCGGATACGCGTCCAGATACACGACATTCGCTCCGGCCAGCATCATCCCGTAGTGATGCGACTGATGGCAGTTGCGGTCGAGCAGCACGATGTCGCCCGGTGCCACCAACGCCTGGGTGACAATCTTGTTCGCCGTGGACGTCCCATTGGTGACGAAGTACGTGTGGCGCGAACCGTAGGCTTGCGACGCGAGCTGCTGCGCCTCGCGCAGGGGGCCCGTCGGCTCGAGCAACGAGTCAAGACCGCCGCACGTCGCCGACGTCTCGGCCATGAACACGTCCAGCCCGTAGAAGCCCACCATGTCCTTGATCCAGTGGGAGTTGACGATCGACTTGCCCTGCGAAATCGGAAGCGCGTGAAAGACCCCCGTCGGCCGATGGCTGTACTGCTTGAGGGCGCTGAAAAACGGTGTCCGGTAGCGCGAGGCCACGCCTTGCAGGATGGACAGGTGCAGCTCGAGCATGCCTTCGCGGGCGTGGAACACCCGGCGGAAGTACTGGCCCAGCCGCCCGGCGATGTCTTCCACCTCGATCTCGGTCATCAGATAGAGGTCCAGCTCGGGCCGCAATTCCGCCAGCGAGAGCGCTAGGATCTGTGCGCGCTCCTCGGGCGACTGGTGATCGTTCAACTCATCCGACACTGCGGTGTCAACGAATTCTGACAGCGCCGAGAGGTCCCGCGTCGACTGGTGGGAAAAGCGCCTGCGGATCACCACCGCCTGCAGGTTGACGTTCAGCCGTGCCGCAATCAGGGCCTCGTCCCCGCTGGACACCACCACGAGCTCGTAGACGAATTCGTCGTCGGGCCGTCGCCATTTACGAACCTCGTTTCGCAGCACCCGCTCCTGCTCCTCGGTCATCTTCTCCACGACGAGCACTTCGAAATACGGCCGGTCGCGCTGTGTCGCGGGTTGATGCTCGAGGAGCTGCCGCGGGTCGGAAGGGAACATGTCCAGCTCGTCGGCACCGGCGTTGTCCACGTCTCCCGAGCGGTAGGACTCCGTGGTCAGTGCCCGGTTGATCTGCCCCACCGCCTGCGCGAACTTGTCATAGCTACCCGCAGCGAAAAGCCTTTGAATGCGCGCGAATTGGGGCGCGCCGGGATATGCCCAGTACGGCTCGAGGGTGCTCAGGCGTGCTAGTAGCTCCTGGCAAGCACTCGCCCATTTGTCCTTGAGCTCTCCGATAGTGGTCGGGCGGGTCAGCCGGTCGGCGGCCTCCTCCAGCCGGCACCACGAGTCGCTGCGGACCTGCCACAGACTGTTGTAAGCGCGCAAGTGTTCTGTCATGGCGGCCCTTTCCCGAGGCGCCGAGACACGTCTGTCCCGATGCGTTGGTCAAGGTTCGCAGAGCCAGTCCGCCGCTTGGTGTCCACAGGACGAACAACGAGCGTCCGTCACATGACAGCCGCAGCGACCGTCTGTCGGTCAGCCTGCTCGGACCGCGGTGAAGAATTTGGTGCGCAGCAACCGGTCGAAGACCACGGGCAGCTCCCGGAAGGGCCGGCCATACACGGTGGCCGCCTTGTCGACCAAATCGACGCCGGTGACCCGCCAACCGCGCTGGGCCAGAAAGTCTTTGGTGTCCGTGCGCGGATCGTCGTACCACAGCTCGGCGACCGGCGGCTGGTCGGCGTCTTGGCTGATGGTGGGGACGTTGTCGGCGAATTCCTGCACCTCACCGGGAGTCGGTCCGAGCTCGGCGGCCAGGTGGCTTCCGACAGCCGACAAGTCGTGCAACTTGTCGAACAGCGCATCTTGGGCTGCCCCAGGCAGATACGGCAGCAAGCCCTCGAGCGCCCATGCCGTCGGCCGGCCGGGGTCGAACCCCGCCGCGATCAGCTCGCCCGCCCAGTCGTCCCGTAAGTCGGTGGCGACGGTGACGCGCCGCGTCGACGGTGTGGCACCCTGGCGGTCGAGGACCTGCTGCTTGAATTCGAGCACTCGCGGTTGGTCGACTTCGAAGAGCGTATGTCCGGCGGGCCATTCCAGCCGGTACGCCCGAGAATCCAGTCCCGCCGCCAGGATCACCGCCTGGCGCGTTCCGGATCGGCCGGCGGCAGCGAAGAACTCATCGAAGAACCGCGTACGCACCCCCACCCACTGCGCGTTGAACGCCGCGGAGCTACTCATGTCCGCACTGTCGACCGCCGCAATCAAATTCGGTTCACCGGCGGCCGCGACGAAACCCGCGGCGAAGTCATCGTTCGCCAGCGGCGGCCGCAGCGCCGCGTCGAGGGCGCGCGCCGCGCAAACGGCCAACGCGGTGAAGCCGACACTCGTGACGATATCCCAGGTGTCGCCGGCACTTCGGGCCACAGCAGCCTCCAATCCCATCATCGAATGAGCCACCGAACTTTCGTTCGCACGGCTAACGATATGCTACGCCGTGCGTCGGCCCGGTGCATTGTGGCCCGATCACGCCCGCGATGCGGGCCCGGCGTCGATTCCCAACACCTGCGCCAGCTGCGCCGCCGTGTAGCGCCCCGGTCCCGCACCCTCGCGCACCGCGAGGCGGACCTCGCGCGCAACCGCGGCATTCAGCGGCGCCGTTATGCCATGGCGGTGTGCGATCCGGGCGATCTCGCCGTTGAAGAAGTCGGTCTCCGCGTTGCCGGTGTTGCGGGTGAACGACTGCCAGGTGGAGTTGCTCGACCCGTTGTCCCACCCGGGAATTGGGCGGATGGCCGGCCCATCGGCACGCACCGCTTTCGACGTCTCGAAGGAGACGAATTCGATTCCCGCATAACGCAACACGGCTTCACCCTCGGCGCGCAACGCGGCCAGGATCTCGCCGGCATCGCTCGCTCCGGCGGTCAACGCCCCGACCCCGTTTCCCAGGTTGCTCAGTAGCTTGTTGTATTTCCAGGGCGCGACGTCGGGCGCGACGCGGGTGCGGATGCCCGCCGCGCTCCACGTCTCGGCGAGGCCGGTCATCAGGTCGGCATCGGCTGCGGTGGTGACCTCCGCGGGCCAGCGGGCGAGGTGGAACTGGCCGGCGACCGGCCATGACCGCACGATCACCTCGCCGGGTTCCAGGTGTACGGCCGGCAACCACACGCAGATGCCGAACACCCGCGCGAAGTAGCGAAGCGCTTTCTCCTCGGCGGCAACACCATTGAGCGCGGTCATCGCGGGGAGCAGTTCGCCCGCGGTGCCGTTCGTGCCCTGCACCGGCCGGTCCACCCACTCCTGCAGGGCCGCGTCGAGTTGCTGCGTTTTCGTCGTGAAGACCAGCATGTCGTGCTCGGTCAGCCGCACCTGCTCCGGCCGCGACGCGACCGAGACCGGTGTGCGGAACGTGCCGTCGGGCGTCTTCAGCGTCAAACCGTCGGACGCGAGCGCCTCGGCATGCCGGCCCCGGGCGACCAGGACCGCGGGAGTTCCGGCGCGCGCCAGCAACCCACCCAGGGTGCCGCCGATGGCGCCGGCACCAACGATCACGTAGCGGCGTACGTCGGAAGCCGGCATTGCCACGCCCTCTCGGTGAAATTGCAATCCTCAACGGCGAGATTACGTGTCGCCGCCCGACCGCGCCGCCGCGCGCGGCGCTAGCCTGAGGAAATGACCGCATACCGCTCGCCCTCGACCGGCCGCGCGGTGCGTGCCGTTCTGTTCGACACCTTCGGAACGGTCGTCGATTGGCACTCCGGGATCGCGGCCTCGGTCGGGCAGTTCGCGCACCGCCACCACCTCAGCCTCGACGCGGGCGCGTTTGCGCTGGAGTGGCGCGGCCGCTACCTTCCCTCGATGGCCGAAGTCCGTTCGGGCCGTCGGGAATTCGTGTCGCTCGATGTCTTGCATCGAGAGAACCTGCTCGCATCGTTCGAAAAGTTCGGCGTCGCCGCGGAGGCACTGCCCGGCGGGGAGGTGAACGACCTGGCCCGGTCGTGGCGCTGGCTGCCACCGTGGCCGGACAGCGTCGAGGGCATCGAGGCCATGAAGCGGCATGTCATCGTCGGGCCACTGTCCAATGGCAACACCGGACTGCTTGTGGAGATGGCGAAATACGCCGGCCTGCCGTGGGACGTGGTCCTCGGTTCCGATGTCAGCAAGGCCTTCAAGCCCGACCCGCGTGCGTACCGGACACCCGCGCAGTTGCTGGGGCTGGACCCCGGTGAAGTGATGCTGGTGGCGGCACACCCCTCCGACCTCGAGGCCGCCCAGACCAGCGGGCTGGCCACCGGTCTCGTCGCCCGGCCAGACGAATACGGGCCGGGCCTGCCATTAGACCCCACGCCCTCGGGCGGCTGGGATGTCTCGGGCGCATCGCTGATCGAATTGGCGGCCTCGCTGTTCGGACCGCCCGGCCAACGATGAGCCCCGTTGCCCCGCGGGAGGCGTTGGGCGATAGCTACTTCCAGGCGAACACCGGCTGTTCCAACTCATCCACCGGGTCGGCGCGCCCTTCCAGGCCCAGCCAACGCAATTGCAGCAGCACAGCGCCGGTCGGGGCGTGGATGAGGTCATTTCCCAACGGGATCTGCACGACCGGCCGCGGGCTCTCCGGGATGGTGATGAATCGCGGCGAGTCGTCGCGTTGGAGTTGGTGCAGCCCCACCCGGTACACGGCCACGACCTCGTCGGGTGCGGGCCGAAGCTCGAGCCGCCCCCCTCCCCAGAGCACCACCGGGGTGATCACATACCCGGACCGGGTCGGGTAGTCGTCGAGCAACCCCAGCACCGTCGACCCGGATAGCGCGATGCCGACCTCCTCCCGCAATTCCCGCAGCGCCGCGTCGACTGCCGTCTCGCCCGGATCGACGCGGCCGCCGGGCAGCGCCCACTGCGCCGCATGCGAGCTGAGCCGAGATGCCCTGCGGCACAGCAAGAAAGCGGCGCCGCCGGACACATCGACCATGCGGCCGTCCAAATGTGCCGCGGCCATCTCGCGCCCGTCGTTCCACTCCTCCACCGACACCGGATCGACCCGGTCCTCCCCCACCTCCGAATCCACCAGCACCACCGCGACGGCCGCATGCCGCTTCGTCGGATCGGTCACCGCGCGGCGGTGGTGGCCGGCCAGGTTGTTCCGAATCCGCTCACGCAATGGCTGGTCATACGGGATGGTCACTTCTCGAGCCTAGGCTGAGGTACTTTCCGGGCCGTACGACCGTGCTTGGTCGTCGCCGGCACCAGTGGTTAACTGCCAGCATGCGACGACAACCGGCCCTGGCCCGACGCTTCTTCGATCGCTACGAACCGGTGCACGCGGTGACCTATTTCGCGCCGGAGGCGCGCGCGGCGTTGGACGCGCTGGGCTACCGGGGTTTTTGGATGGGCTATTTCGCGGCCCGCTCGGCACCGTTGGGCGCGGCGCCCCGCGAGGTGGTCAGCGCGATCTTCTATAACTTCGCACCCGAACGGGTCGCTAAGGCACTGCCTGCGGCATGGGAGATCGCGGGTCCGCAGGCCGCGTTGCAAGCCCGGCAAGAGTCCGCGGTGGCGGCGCTGCGCCGCTACGGCCTGGGGTCAGACGAAAACATCCGCGTCGCAGCCGAACTGGCGGGCCGGGCGGCGCGCCAGGCTCCGCTCGACGCGCGTCCGCTGTTCGCCGCGAACCTGGCGCTGCCCTGGCCGGATGATCCACCGTCCGCGCTGTGGCACGCCACGACGCTGCTGCGTGAGCAGCGCGGCGACGCGCACGTGGCGGTACTGGCCGCGGCCGGCATCTCCGGCCGCGAATCCAACGTCTTGCACGCCGCGGCGGGCAACGTGTCTCGCGACTACATCGCCCGCACCCGCGACTACGACGAGGCCTCGTGGCGTCAGCACGAACAACGGCTTGCCGAGCGGGGGCTGCTCAACGACGACGGAACACTGACCCCGGCCGGACGGGAATTGAAGGACCACATCGAATTGACAACAGACACACTGGCCCTGTCCGCGCTCGACGCGCTCAGCGACGACGAGGTCGAGACGCTGTTCCGCGCGCTCACCCCGATCACCCGCGCCGTGGTCGCGGGCGGTGATGTCCCCGCTCTCACCCCGATGACGTTGCGTCGCGACGAATTGCACGACGACAGCGCGCATTTGGTGAGCCGATGAGCGGCCAGCGCGTGCCCGGCGGTGTCGTGCACAAATTGCCTGCCGACCTGCGCGAGTCGCTGATCGGCAACGCGACCGCGCTCGCCGCCTGGCGCGACATCACGCCGCTGGCCCGCAACGAGTTCATCTGCTGGGTCGAGGACGCCAAGCAGCCGGCGACCCGGGAGCGCCGCATCCGCCGGACCCAGGAGGAGCTGGAAGAGGGCAAGCGCCGGCCTTGCTGCTGGCCGGGCTGCAAACACCGCGAGCGCAACGGAAAGTAAACGCGCACCGGCACTCCCGGAATCCTGCGCTGCTATCGGGCCAATGGCTTGTAGAACACCAAGCCGTTGCCCTTGTTGTCATAGACCACGGCGCGTCGCTCATGGGCATCGTCATAGGGGCCCTTCACGATGCCCCCGCCGCTGGCCTCGACGGCCTTGGCGGCCGCATCGACGTCCGCGGTCTTGATGCCGACCACGACCTGCCCGGGGATGGGGTGGTCGACCGCCGTCGCCAGCGCCAGCGTGACCGGCCCCGCATCGAGGGCCGCGAAGTGGGCGCCATCCCGAAACTTCAATGGCATGCCCAAGGTTCCGCTGTAAAACCGGATCGACTCATCCAGGTCGTCGGTCGACAAGATGATCATCTTTGCTTCGTGCTCGCCCATGGCGCCTCCCGTGTCCGGATCGCTACCAGACTAGGCCGGGCTCGCATCCCCTCGGCGAGCGGCTACAGGGGCGGCTGGGAAACGCGGGCTCGACGCCCAACCTCAGGCAGCGCCGACCGGAACCGCTTGGCCGTCAAGGTAATCCATCGGCGGAGCCTCGCCGTGCCCGGCACCGCGGTAGGCCACCGTGGTGGCCAACGCCGTGCCGCCCTCGATCGTCCCGACCACGACGACCTTGTCATTGACCGTGAAATGTGGTGCGGCGACGATGGGTTGGCGTGCGCCATGCGTGACGACCGTGGTGTCCGGGGTGAAGCGGTAGGTCTGGATGTGCCCATCCGCGCCGCGCATGGTCACCGAGTCCGCCGACACGGACACCACGGTGCCTTCCTGACTCACCGGCTGCGAGACAGCCGGCGGCTCGAGACTGGCGGCGACACTGCGCTTCTCGTGCTGGCCTCCGTTGAGCACCAACGCCGTCAGGCAGGCGGCGCACAACAGCGCAGCGGAGATGATGTCACATACCTTCGCAGCACCGGACAGGCCGCGCCACTGACCGCGATCGGTCGACGGCGGGCTTTGCTCCGGTGACTCCGGCATGCGGTGTTTGGCGCTCACGGTTGGTCCTTCCAGCGGCGTTGCGCCGCAGGACACCGGCACCCACCGAATCAGGTTGTTGCCGTGGAATTACCCGCGGATCTGGGGTGGTAAACCCGGACCTATCGCGACCTGCCGTTGTCAAGGGGCGAGCGAATAGCGCGGCACCGCTCCGGCGGGGGCGGCCAGCAGGGCGCCGAGGTCGTCGAGCGATTTAGGGTCGGCGACCAGCTCGTGCCAGGGGAAACGCTCGCGCGTTCGGTGCAAAAAGCTCAGTGCTGCCACCAGGTGTCGCGGTTCGTAATTGTGTACGCCGAGGATGGACAGTTGCCGGCGCACCACCGACTCGGCGTCGACCGCCACGGCCGCACCCGGTGCGACGGAGCCGGCCAGGACGGCGATCCCCTGGACGTCGAGGGCTGCCAGGCCGTCTTCCAGTACATCCGGTACGCCGGAGAACTCCAGCAATATGTCGCTCGGGTCTGCGCCGCGGACCGAATCCCGCACGGCGGTAGCGCCGAATCGCCGTGCCAGCTGCCGCCTGGCCGCGGCCGGGTCGACCGCGGTCACCGCGCGAGCGTCCGCACACACGGCGGCGGCGATCGCGGTCAACCCGAGCATGCCGGCGCCGAGCACAACGACTCGGCGGCCGCCCAGGTGTCCCGCGCGTTCAAGAACGGCCATCACCGTCGCCGTAGCACACGACGCAGGTGCGGCGACCGAATCGCTGAGGTCGTCGTCGACTACGGCAACGGGTAGGCCGCCCGGGAGCAGCACGTGCTGCGCATAGCCACCGGACAAGCCCCAGTCGGAGTTCAGCGCCTCGTGACCGGCCTTGCGCACGACCCGGCACTTCGCCGTGACGCCGCCCCGACACCGGTCGCAGCTCCCACACGGCCACGTCACGCTCCAGATGACGCGTTGACCGACGCGCAACGGCCGGCCGTCCACGGCCCGTGGCTGACCGGCGCCCAGCGCGACGATCGCACCGACGGTCTCGTGGCCCAGGATCGACGGGCACGGCTGTCGGCGCCGTCCGCTCACCGTATGCCTGTCGCTACCGCACACCGTGGCCAGCCTGACTCGCACCAACGCATCACCGGGCCCCAACGGGGGCACGGCCACCGACTCCACCGCGATGTCGGCGCCGCCCCGCCACACCGCCGCCCAGGTGTGCTCGATCCGGACGGCGGCCTTGTGGGGCAAGGGCGTCGGCTGCGTCACGCTGGACGGGCCGCCACGTTGCGCAGCTCGAGGAGCGTGGGCAGGTCGGCCACCGACGCGACCAGATGGGTGTGCCGATGTCTGCCGAGTTCGACCGCTTCCCCGGCTCCGGACAGGACACCGACGACGAACCCCGCACCGGCGTTGGTGCCGGCTTGCAGATCCCGCGGGGTATCTCCGGCGACGAGTACGCGCGCCACATCGGCGACACCGAGGTTCTCCATCGCCCGGAAGATCATGAAGGGCGCCGGGCGTCCAGCCGCCACGTCGCTGCCGCAGACCACCTCGTCCACCACCGAGTCGCCCTCCCAGCCCAAGGCGGACATCAGCGAGTCGACGATGTCGCGATCGAAACCGGTGGTGAGCGCGACCCGGATGCCGGCGGAACGCAGTGCGGCCATCGCGTCGGTAACTCCGGGCAGCGGGCACGGCGGAGAGATCGCGTAGGCGGCCGTCAGCCGGGCACGGAAATCGGCGACGACTGTGTCCAGCCGGTCCGCATTCGGGGGCTCACCACCGGGCGTGGTGAGCAGCGCCCGCAGGGCCTCGTGTTTGGCCGCCCCGTGCCAGCGGGTGATGTCGGCCCGTGACGGTGCCGCGCCGTAAGCGGTCGCCGTTTCGGCCAGCACGCGGTAGACCTGCTGACCGTCGTCGATGGTGGTGCCGGCCATGTCCAGTACGGCCAGTTCGAGCCGGGCGGTCATCGGGCGTCGACCTTCGACCCGGGCCGGGCATTTCGGGTGAGGGCGCAGCGGGCGTCCAGCGTGTTCTCGAGGGTGAAGCTGACCATGGCCGGCAGATAGCGGTCGTCGTGGTATTCGATGACCTCGCCGTCGGCGCCTCGGGTGATCCGCCGCTGCCTCAGCAGCGGATCACCTTGCGCCGCAGAGAGATGCGTCGCATCCACGGGGTCGGCCGCGATCGCGTCGATGACATGAGAAGCGGTCGAGAATCGCACCCCTTGCGACAACAGGTAATCCCACAACGACCCTGAGTCGCAATCGAAGTCGAACAAGCGGCGACCGACGTTCTCGACGAAGGTCGCGCGTTCCAGCATCGCGGGCTCGCCGTCGAGGTAGCGCAGCCGCAGCATTTGCACGACCGGCGCTCCCTCGTCGATCTGGAGTACCGACGCGGCGTGTTGATCCGCTCGGCGCAGGGCCAATTCGAGCGTGCGCTGTCCGGGCGTCCGCCCGATCGAGTGGGCCCAGGCGGAGTAGGACAGCAGCGTGTCGAACGGCTGGCCGATGGAAGTCGTGCGGACGACCGGCCGCTTCCCACGACCGCCGGCGATGACCCCGTCGGCGCGCAGTGCGGCCAGCGCCTGGCGCACGGGGCCGCGTGACGCCTTCCACCGGTCGCAGAGCTGGGACTCCGACGGCAACTCGGAACCCACCGGCAGGTCTCCCGCCCGGATTTGCTCCCGCAGGCTGTCGGCGATCATTTCGTGCAGCGCCATTGCCATGGACTTGACTATACATGCCATCGGCACCGCATCTAGGCCCTGTTCCCCTGAATACCCGTGTGGTTAACGGATATTGAACTTCACCGTAAAGAACGGTACGCCGTTGACTTGCCTTCGTTGCGTGGTGGACCGTACTTATCATGACAAGTTTGGAGAGCCGGCATGACGCTGGGCCCGCCGGATCGGCACATGTCGGAGTCGTCAGGTCGATCGATGACGCAAAGCTCGACATATTCCACTTCAAGGCGGCGGCGACCGCCGGCGCCGGATTCTTCACGGACTCCTACGATCTCAACGTCATCGGCACGGTCACCCTGCTGGCCACTCCGCAATTCCATCTCACCGGCGGGCAGATTTCGATGCTGACGAGCTCGACTCTGTTGGCAGTCGCGTTGGGCGCCATCGCGTTCGGGCGTCTCGGCGACATGCTCGGCCGACGACGGGTCTACGGATTCGAAGCGGTCCTGATGATCATCGGGGCGTTGCTCTCCGCGTTCGCTCCCAACTTCACCGTCCTACTCATCGCGCGGCTGATACTCGGAATCGGTATCGGGGGCGACTATCCCGCCAGCGGCGTCATCATGGCCGAATACGCCAACCGGCGAAACCGCGGTCAACTGGTCGGCCTGACGTTCATCTTCTACGTATTCGGTCAGGTCGTCGCCTATCTCGTCAGCCTCCTGGTCCTGGCCGTCGGCGTTCCGGATCACATCGCCTGGCGGCTGATACTCGGGATCGGCGTGATCCCATCCCTGCTGGTGCTGTATCAGCGTCGTCACATGCCGGAGTCACCCCGCTGGACCGCGGAGCGCGGCGACGAACAGCAGGCGCTGAAAGACTTTGCGGCGTTTGCTCAATCACGCGCGACCTTCGCCTCGCCCACCGTCGCCGCGACCCCAGCCGCCAAGATCGGACTGTCCAATCGGAAAGTCCTCACCGTCCTGTTGGGCACCGCCGGGAGCTGGTTCTTCTTCAACGTCGCCGTCTACGGCAGCTACGTCAGCCAGCCCTTGCTCATCAAGCACATCGCACCCCACGGCAGCGTGGTGTCCAACATCGCACTCAACGCGGTATTGGTCATTTGTTTCGGCCTCGGCGGAGCGATCGCCGGCCTGCTCGTGCTCGACCGCATGCCCCGACGTGTGCTGCAGGCGCTCGGTTTCGGTATCTGCGCGGTGGCGATGTTGTTGATAACGGCTTTCCCCATCATCAGCGCCTCGGTAGTGCCGTTCGCGATCGTGTTCGGCATGTCGTTATTCGGCGTCGCCTTCGGCCCCAACTACACCACGATGCTTCTTGCCGCGGAGTCGTACCCCACGGCCGTTCGCAGTACGTTCCACGGGCTTTCGTCCGCCATCGCGAAGGTCGGGGCCTTCCTGGGTGCTCTTTTCGTGCCGCTCCTGCTCAGCGGGGCCGGGTTACGAGCGGTGACATTGTTGGGCTTCTGCTGCTATGCCGCAGGGATCGCCACGACCGTCCTGGTCCGCGAACCCGGCGGACTGGCGCTCGACGACGTCAGCGACGACCTTCGGACCAAGGCCCTTGTCGCGCAACCCGTTTGATCGGTCGGTGCGGCTAGTGCGTCAGCCCTTGGTCAGGGTGAACTGCGCGACGTCGGTGTAGCCCTCGCGGAACAGGTCCGCGCATCCGGTCAGGTACTTCATGTACCGGTCGTAGACCTCTTCGGACTGAATCGCGATGGCCTCGTCCCGGTGCGCCTCGAGCGCGGCCGACCAGGTGTCGAGGGTGCGGGCGTAGTGCAGGCGCAGCGGCTGGATCAACTTCACCCCGAAGCCGGCACGCTCGGCGTGCTGCACGACACCCTTGGCCTGCGGCAGGTCTCCGCCCGGGAAGATCTCGTCCATGATGAATTTCATGAAGCGCAGCTTGGTCATGGTGATGGGCAAGCCGCGCTCCGCGAATTCCTCGTCACTGGGCTTGATGATGGTGTGCAGCATCATGACGCCGTCGGCCGGCAACGCCTCGTAGGCCTTTTTGAAGAATTCGTCGTACCGGTCGCGCCCGAAGTGCTCGAAGGCGCCGATGGACACGATCCGGTCGACCTTCTCGTCGAACTGCTCCCAGCCCTGCAGCAGCACCCGCTTGGACCGCTGTGAAGGGTGGCTGTCCAGGCGGCGCTGCACGTGTGCCTGCTGATTGCGGCTCAGCGTGAGGCCGACGACGTTGACGTCGTAGTTCTCCAGGCCGCGGACGATCGTGGTGCCCCACCCGCACCCGATGTCGAGCAACGTCATGCCCGGCTGCAGGCCGAGCTTGCCCAGCGAGAGGTCGACCTTGGCATACTGCGCCTCTTCCAGCGTCATGTCGTCGCGCTCGAAGTAGGCGCAGCTGTAGGTCCGCGTCGGGTCGAGGAAGAGCGCAAAGAATTCGTCGGACAGGTCGTAGTGCGCTTGTACGTCCTCGAAATGCGGTTCCAAGCTGACGGCATCGCCGGGTTTTTCGGACAAGGCACAACCTCTGACTGATTCATATTGGTTTAGCGGGTGCGATCGAAGCTGATCGCCGGACTGACCGACCCAGTGTATCCGCCCGGATAACCGCGCCCACCCGGCGAGTTCCTGTTCAGGGCCGCGGCGCCGACGCGGGCGGCCCCGGCGGTGCTGCCGGCAGCAACCGGCCACCAGAGTGCTTACGCGCACGTCAAATTGGTGAATCCGGTGCGGCGCAGGATAAGTCGGACAAAGGACGGCCTCCAGGAAGCGAACCCGGTTGACGGATCCCGCGTCGGGTTGTTACCTCAGCTGGTAAACCGGGGTAAGCCCCAGCTGACCGGGATGCAGAGAGGCGGAGCTCTCCGATGGCAGACATCACCAGGTTGATCCTGGCCGACCACGAGTGGTTCCGCGAACAGTTCGCGCGCCTGGACGATCTGCAGGCCCAGCGCCCCGACGACCGGGCGGCGCTCGAGCGAGTGTGGGGTCCGCTCGCCGACAAGCTCGACGTGCACGCCTACATCGAAGAAAAGATCTTCTACCCGCAGTTGCTGAAACGCGGCGGTGACGACGCCGAGGGCGAGACCCTCGACGCGATCGGCGATCACAACGACATTCGCGACGGTGTGCGCGACGCCAACGCCGCCGCGCTGGGCAGCGAACAGTGGTGGGCCGCCGTCGGACGCACCCGGGAGGCCAACGACGATCACATGGGCGAGGAGGAGCGCGAAGGGCTGTCGGACTTTCGCCGCAACGCCCCCATCGGGCTCCGCGAGGCGCTCGGGCGGCAATACAGCGAGTTCATGGCCGAGCACCCGACCACCGAGGGGCTGCCGATCACCGATCGTGACCCCCGGGGCTACGTCGAGCAGTTCGAGGACTCGGCGCCGCCCAAAGCCGCCGACTTCTCGCTGCGCATCGGGAGCCTGAAAGGCCAATAAATCACGCCGCGAACGAGCGGACGTGACGCGAATAACCCATTTCGGCTTCGGGACGGTCGCGACGCCGGTGCCGGCGGTCGGCGACACCCGCCTAGCTGGCGTTTCCGGAACCGATCACGTCCTCCGCGGCCCGGGGGGATCAGCGCGGCGGTCTTTGGGTAACCCGGAAACTGGGCTGCTTCCCCGACCCCGCCGGTTCGTGCCGGGAATGTTTCGGGTAAGCCATCATTCGATGGGTATTCGACGCCGCCGGAGGAAGTGGGCCCGTAAGGACATCAGGGTCGCCGATCCGGCAATGCGGCAGACCATTATGGGTACCGCCATCGGCAACTTCATGGAGTGGTACGACTTCGGGGTCTACGGCTATATCGCCACCACGATCGCCCAGGTGTTTTACCCCGGCAAGAGCGTCAGCGGCGTCCACCTCATCGCCACGTTCGGCACGCTGGCGGCGGCGTTCGTCGTGCGCCCGCTCGGCGGATTCATCTTCGGCCCGTTGGGCGACCGCATCGGGCGTCACCGGGTGCTCGTGGTCACCATCCTCATGATGACGGTCAGCACCACCATGACCGGCCTGTTGCCTACCTACAGCACGATCGGCATCTGGGCGCCGATCCTGCTCGTCATCGCACGAATCTTTCAGGGCCTGTCGACCGGCGGCGAGTACGTCGGCGCGATGACCTATCTCGTCGAGCAGGCCCCCGACCACAAACGCGGGATGATGGTCGGCTTCCTGCCGATGGGCAACCTGGTCGGATTCGTCCTCGCCGGGTTGCTCGTGACCGGTCTGCAGACCTGGCTGCCGGACGACGACATGCTGGCCTACGGCTGGCGCATCCCGCTGTTGCTGGGCCTGCCCTTCGGCCTGGTGGCGCTGTACCTACGGCTTCGGCTCAAGGAGTCTTCCGCCTACCAGAGCGCGAACGATGATGCGCCCGCGTCGGGCGGCGGCCAGGGACCACGGCAAATCCTGCGCATGGTCGGGGCCCAGTGGCGCCCGATGCTGATCTGCGCGGCGCTGGTGCTGACCTCCCAGGTCGCCGACTTCATGCTCACCGGATACCTGCCGACCTACCTCAGACTCTTCGTACGCGTCGGGCACACCGCCGGACTGGTCATGATCGTGTCGACGCTGGCGATCCTGATGGCCACCGTGGTGCTCGTCGCAAGCTTGTCCGACCGCATCGGCGTCAAGCCCATCATGTGGACGGGCTGCGGGCTGTTGATCGCGGCCTCGGTCCCGGCGTTCCTGCTGATCCGCTTCGGCGGCGTGTACCCGGTGATCTTCATCGGCGTGCTGCTGATCGGCCTGATGGAACTCTGCTTCGACAGCACCGGGCCTGCCATGCTGCCGGCCCTGTTTCCCACCAACGTGCGCTACGGCGCTCTGGCGATTTCGTACAACATCTCGATTTCCCTCGTCGGCGGCATCACCCCGCTGATCGCCCAGGCGCTGGTATCGGCCACCGGCAACGTGATGGTGCCGGCCTACATGCTGATCTTCGCCGGCGTGGTGGGAGCCATCACGTTGCTGTTCACCCCCGAAGTCGCCGGCAAGCCGTTGCCCGGCTCCGGGCCCGCCGTCGAAACGGAGCGTGAGGCTCGCGCGCTCGCGGAGGACATCCGCTAGCGGGCGACGTTTATTTCGCGGTAGCGGGTTATCCGATGAAGATGAGGACCGGATTCCACCAGCAGCTGGACACGCTGACCGACCAGCTCGCGGACATGTGCGCGATGGCCGCCGACGCGATTTCACAGGCGAGCGAGGCGCTGCTGGAAACGGACCTGACGACGGCCGAATTCGTGATCGCCCGCCACGGCAGCGTCGTCGCCCTCGACGCGCACGTCGAGGAGACCGCGTTCGCGTTGTTGGCGTTGCAGGCGCCGGTGGCCACCGACCTGCGCGCGGTCGTCAGCGCCCTCCGGATAGCCGCGGATGCGCGGCGGATGGTCGAGCTGGCCGTGCACATCGCCGAGATCGGCCGCCGCCGTCACCCGCATCCGGCCGTGTCCGCCGAGGTGCGGCCCTACGTCGCCGCGATGGGTGAGGCGGCCGAGGCGCTGGCCCTCGGGGCGCGGCAGGTGTTGGTGTCGCAAGACCCGCGGGGCGCGGCCCAGATTCGCCACGACGACGACGTGATGGACGAGCTGCACCACCGGCTGCTGGCGATGCTGATGGACCCCGCAGGGACGCAGGGGGTTGCCGCCGCCGTGGACGCCACCCTGCTGGGCCGCTTCTACGAACGCTTCGCCGACCACGCGGTCCAGATCGCCCGCCGGGTCATCTTCCAAACCACCGGGCGCTAGCCGACTCCCGAGGCAAAGTGACGCGCGGGCCGCGGCGCACGCGGCGCTTGGCATCGGAAACTGGTTGCGTTCCATAAGGTTTGACGCGATAGATCGACGGGGCGGCAAACACGGCAGCCCGATGCGCGGCCCTGCGCTCCGACCGACCAGGAGCCCCGAACGCTGATTCGCGATTAGCAATCGCTCTGCGCGGCTAATACGAAAGGGGCATGTGCTGGACGGACGGCACAGCGAGGGAATGGGAACGACTATGGAACCGATATCACCGACGGACGCGTTGTTCCTCATCGGCGAGTCACGCGAACATCCGATGCACGTGGGCTCGCTGCAACTCTTCGAGCCGCCGGAGGACGCCGGCCCCCACTTCGTGCGCGAGGCGTATCACGCGATGCTCGAGCAAACGGACATCCAGCCGTCCTTCCGTAAGCACCCGGCCTTCTTCGGCGGCCTCACCAATGTCGCGTGGTCCTTCGATAAGGAAGTCGAGCTGGACTATCACCTGCGCCGGTCCGCACTGCCCGAGCCTGGACGGGTCCGGGACCTGCTCGAGTTGGCGTCCCGACTGCACGGGAGCCTGCTCGACCGGCACCGCCCGATGTGGGAGGCCCATCTCGTCGAAGGCCTGCAGGACGGGCGGTATGCGGTTTACACGAAGTATCACCACTCCCTCATGGACGGCGTCTCGGCGCTACGCCTGGTGCAGCGCGCCTTCACCTCCGATCCGCACGACGACGAGGTGCGGGTGCCGTGGAGCCTGGGGCCGCGTAAGCGCAGCGGGCGACGGCACCGGTCGTCCCTCTTCGACCGGGTCGGCCGCACCGCGGGGTCGGCCCTCGCCTTGGCGCCGTCCACGCTCAAGCTCGCGCGCGCGGCGCTGCTCGAACAACAACTGACCCTGCCGTTCCGAGCGCCGCGCTCGATGTTCAATGTGCGGATCGGCGGCGCCCGCCGGGTAGCGGCCCAGTCCTACTCGCTGGAGCGCATCAAGGCGGTCAAGTCGGCCACCGGTACGACGATCAACGACGTCGTCCTCGCCATGTCCGCCGGGGCATTACGCGCCTACCTCCTCGATCAGAACGCCCTTCCGGACGCGCCCCTGACCGCCATGGTCCCGGTGAATCTGCGTAAGGACGACGACGACCGCGGCGGGAACAACGTCGGGACCTTCCTGTGCAACCTCGCAACCGACCTTGACGACCCGGCGAAGCGGCTGGAGACGATCAGCGGGTCCATCCGCGAGACCAAAGAGGTGTTCTGGCAGCTACCTCCGGTTCAGCAGCTGGCCCTGTCCGCCTTCAACATCGGCGGATTGTTCTTCGGCCTGATTCCTGGCTACCTGTCCGCGGCCTCACCGCCGTTCAACATCGTCATTTCGAACGTATCGACCGGTAATTCCGACCAATTGTATTGGCGCGGAGCACGATTGGACGGAAACTATCCGCTGTCGATCCCCCTCGACGGCCAGGCGGTCAACATCACCGTCACCAACAACGCCGACAACCTCGACTTCGGCCTGGTCGGATGCCGCCGCAGCGTGCCTCACCTGCAGCGGATGCTCGGCCACCTCGAGGCGGCCCTGAAGGATCTGGAACTGATCGCGGGCATCTGAGATGCGTTGCATCGCTTGACGTATTCGGGCGTTGACGCGCCCGCCGACCGGCGACCCAGGCACCGACCGTGCCGAAACCTTCGTAGGGAATACCACAGTTCCTACTGTAAGGTCCACGGTAAGTCAGCGCAGGCGGGAGAAGGGTGGACCGTGCCAAGCACTATCGATACGCGCAACCAGCTGCGGCCCGACATTGACCTGACCGACGGGGCCTTCTACGCGGGCGATTCGCGGCCGGTCTATCAATGGATGCGCGAAAACGAACCGGTCTTTCGGGACCGCAATGGCCTGGCGGCCGCGGCGAGCTACCAGGCGGTGATCGACGCCGAGCGCGCGCCGGAGTTGTTCTCCAACGCCGGCGGTATCCGGCCGGACCAGGACGCGCCCCCGATGATGATCGCGATGGATGACCCCACGCACCTGCTGCGACGCAAGCTGGTCAACGCGGGCTTCACCCGCAAACGCGTCAAGGACAGGGAGCACTCGATCGGCGCGCTGTGTGATGCGCTGATCGACAACGTCTGCGAACGGGGCGAGTGCGACTTCGTCTGGGACCTCGCCGCGCCGCTTCCCATGGCGGTGATCGGTGACATGCTCGGGGTGCTTCCGGAGGAGCGCCAGATGTTCCTTCGCTGGTCCGACGACATGGTGACCTTGCTCAGCAGCACGACCGCGGAGGAGGACTTCCAGGTCTCGGTGGATGCCTTCGCCGCGTACACCGAATACATGACGGGCATGATCGCGGCGCGCAAGGCGGATCCCACCGACGACCTGGTCAGTGTGTTGGTGCACGCGGAGGTGGACGGCGAACGGCTGGCCGACCACGAGATCGTCACCGAAGTGTTGTTACTCCTGATCGGCGGCGACGAGACCACCCGCCACACGCTGTCCGGGGGTACCGCGCAGATACTGCGGCACCCGCAACAGCATCAGCAGCTGGTCAACGACGTGGCGCTGCTCCCCAACGCGATCGAGGAGATGCTGCGCTGGACCGCCCCGGTCAAAAATATGGCCCGCACCATGACCGCCGATTTGGACTTCCACGGCGCACAGCTCAAGCAGGGCGAGAAGATCATCCTGCTGTTCGAATCGGCCAACTTCGATGAGGCGGTGTTCGGTGATCCGGAGAACTTCCGCATCGACCGATACCCCAACAACCATCTGGCCTTCGGGTTCGGAACCCACTTCTGTCTGGGCAATCAGCTGGCGCGCTTGGAGTTGTCGATGATGCTCGAGCGGCTGGTCAAACGCCTGCCGGACATGCGACTGGCGTCCGGCGAGCCGCTGCCGCTGCGGCCGGCGAACTTTGTCAGCGGTCTGGAAAAGATGCCGGTCACGTTCACGCCGTCGGCGCGATCAGGCGCCTGATTTTCCGGCGGTACCGAGGCCCCTACGCTGGTGGTGACCGGCGGCCGCCGCGTCGGTCACGTAATCCAGGTAGACGCTGGTGCCGTTGGGCCGGGCATGGATGGTGCAGTGGTCGGCCAGGCCGTGCATCAACATGATGCCGCGCGACGCGTGGGGGTCGCTGGAGTGCCTGGACGAAGGCTTGCGCCAGCTGCCGCGGTCGCTGACGCAGACCCGGATCGACTCGGCGTCGGGGTCGTAGCTGGCCTGAAGTTTCATGGCGCCGACCTCGCGGTGCGAGCGGTAAGCGTGCTCAACGCAATTCGCCAGCGCTTCGTTGACGCCCAAGAGGACGTCCTCACGAATTTCTTCCGGCGCGCTCACCTCTTGCTGCAACCACCGTTGCAGCGCCCGGCGCCACTCCGCCGCCGTATCGGGGCGGGCTGCGCCGGCAAGCGTCAGCCGCACCGGCGCGGCGGTCTCCGGCAGTAGTGAAGTCATGAAAGCCGCATACCCAGATGCGGTTGGAGCAATAACCTCCGGCGAATATCGCTTGGGCCACAGATGGATAGCCGTCCCGAATCGCCAGGTCACGGCGTCGAGCCGCGGTCCAGCACGCGCTAACGGCGCGGCGGCAGGACGGGTGTGACCAATTCGCCGGTGTCGAGGTAGCTGTCGAGGTTGCGGATCGCCAGCAGCGCCATCGCCCGCCGGGTCCGGGCGGTGGCGCTGCCGATGTGCGGGAGAAGCACCACGCTGTCAAGGTCAAGCAATTCGGCCGGCACCTGTGGTTCTTCGGCGAAGACGTCCAGACCCGCGCCCGCCAGTTCCCCGGCGGCCAGCAATTCCACCAGCGCGTCCTGGTCGACGACGCTGCCCCTCGCGATGTTGATCAGGTAACCCTCGGGGCCCAAGGCCTGCAGCACCGCGCGGTCGACCAGCTTGTGCGTGTTGCGGTCGCCCGTGGTGGCGATGACCAGGACATCGACCGACTCGGCGAGCTCCATAGGCGACCCCGCATACCGGAATGGCGATCCCTCGATGCGGCGGCGGTTGTGATAGGCGATGGCGCAGTCGAATCCGAGCAGCCGGGTCGCAATGGCCGAACCGATCCGGCCCAGTCCCAGGATGCCTACCTGTAGGCCGCTGACATCTGTGGCGTAGGGAAACGCGCCGTCGCGTACCCATCGACCGGCGCGCACATAGCGATCGGCGGCACCGAAACGGCGCAGTGTCATCAGGACCAGGCCCACTGCCGTATCGGCGACCGTGTCCGACAGCACGTCGGGAGTGTTGCTCACGCCGATACCGCGGCGCCGCGCCGCAGCCAGGTCGATCAGATCCACCCCGGCCCCGTTGTTGACGATGGCCTCCAGGTTGGGCATCGCTTCAATGGTGGCCGCGTCCACGCCGGGTGATCCCGATGTCACCAGCACGCGCACACCGGCGCCGTGGTCGGTCAGGAACTCCGTTCGCGCGGGTCCGTCGGGAAGCTTCGGAATCGCGTAGCGCGCAGCCAACTCTTGTTCGAAGGTCGGCTCCATCTCGCCGACGCGCAGCACCCCGCTGACCGTCTTAGCCGTCACGCCTACATCATGCTTGAGGCAGATTCTCGCCTCTGTACGGCAGCGGAATACCCCGCCAGCCATCGTGGTGAATACGCGCGGCGGTGTCGGCCATTCCCCCGGGTACCACACCAGTACCGTCGCTTGGAGCGACCACTTGCGCCAGAGGCAAGAAGACGACACCGCCTCACAACATCTGCCGCCGGCGGGTGCGCCACGTCTTTGGTTGCCCGGGAAGTAAACCTGATGCGGCGTGGTTGCACACCCAATGCGCATCGGAGTCGTCTTCCCGCAAACCGAGCTCGGCTCGGACCCCGCCGTCCTACGCACCTACGGTCAGCGCGTCGAGGAATTGGGTTTCACTCACATCCTCGCCTACGACCACGTCGTCGGCGCCGACCCGACGGCGCATCGCGGCTTCCAGGGGCCCTACGACATCGACTCGACCTTTCATGAGCCGTTCGTCATGTTCGGCTACCTGGCCGCGGTCACCGCACTGGAACTCGTCACCGGGGTGATCATCTTGCCGCAACGCCAAACGGTGTTGGCGGCCAAGCAGGCCGCCGAGGTCGATCTGCTCACCGGGGGCCGTTTCAGATTCGGAATTGGATTGGGCTGGAACGCCGTTGAGTACGAGGCGCTCGGGGAGTCGTTCACCAACCGCGGCAGACGCTCCGAGGAGCAGGTCGACGTGATGCGCAAGCTGTGGACCGAACGATCGGTCACCTACGACGGCAAGTACCACACGGTGACCGCGGCCGGCCTGGCCCCGCTGCCCACCCAGCGCCCGATACCGGTGTGGTTCGGCGCGGCCTCCGATCGCGCGTACGAACGCGCCGGTCGCCTCGGCGACGGCTGGTTTCCCATGCTCGAGCCCGGCCCCGGCCTCGACCACGCCCTCGAACAAGTGAATCGCGCGGCCGAATCGGCCGGTCGCGACCCGAAGAGCCTCGGCATGGAAGGCCGGGTCAGCTGGATCGACGACCGCGACAAGCTCAACGCCACCATCGCCGCCTGGAAAGCCGCCGGCGCCAGCCATCTTTCGGTGAACACCATGAAGGCCGGTTTTGCCAATGTCGACGAACACCTCGCTGCCTTGGAGCAGGTAGCCGCCGACCTGAACTAGTCGCGCCGGGCGGTTACTTGGCTCCCGCCGCGGACAACTCCTCGACCAGCCTCAGATGCACGTTACGACGGTTGGTCTTCGATGATTTCCCGGCGGGGCCAACGGATTCCATGAGGCCGCTGGTCGCCAGGGAGTCGTTGTCACGCGGTTCGACCGTGTCGCGAACATGGACCTGCCCGCCAGTAGCGCAGTGCCGGCGTTGCCAGTCGCTGATCGCCTGGTGCGCCGCGTGATCGAGATAATTCGTCAGCAGGTGGATGGTGACCGAAGTGCGTTCGGGCACCGAGGCCAGGACTCCGGTCAGCCGGGGCAGCGCCAGGAAGGTGCACGCGCCCTCGACGACGACGTGCCACCCGTCGCCGACGGGCTCGGCCTCGATCCTGGCTCGCACCACCCGCCATCCGGTCACGGCGACGGCCAGCGCCAGGCCGATCATGACGCCGTGCAGCAGGTTGAGGAAGACGACGCACACCACGGTCACCAGATAGACGGCGAGATCGCCGTTGCGCGACGCGGTTTCGATGTGCGCGGGCTTCAGCAGCTCGATGCCGATGACGATGAGTAGGCCGGCGAGCGCGGCGGTGGGGATCTTTTCGACGAGTCCCGCGAACGGTACGGCGAACAGCAGTATCCACACGCCGTGCATGATCGTCGACGCACGCGACTTGGCGCCGGCATTCACGTTGGCGGCGCTGCGCACAATGACGCCCGCGATGGGCAGCCCGCCAATGGCGCCCGACGCGATATTCGCCGCGCCCTGCCCGATCAGCTCGCGGTTGAAGTCGGTTCGCGCCCCGGTATGCATGCGATCGATCGATACCGCCGTCAGCAGGCTCTGCACGCTCGTGATCAAGGTGACGGTGATCACCGCGATGGCGACAGCTCCCCAATTCCCGTGCGGCAGCGAGGGCAGCCGCAGCGCATCGAGCACCGAACCATCCAGCACGATGCGGGATACGTTGAACGGGAGGATCACTGAAAGGACGGTTACCGCCACGATCGCGACCAGTGGGCCGGGGATCCTGGCCACCCGGGCCGGAACCCAGCGCCAGGCAACCAAAATGGCGATCACGAGGAGACCCAGGACGAGCCCCGGCCGATGCGCACCCATGATCTGGGCGGGCAGTCCGGTGACATTGCTCCAAGCCGAGCTCTTCGAGGCACCGCCCAGCAGCACATGCACCTGTTGCAGCGCGATCGTGATGCCGATGCCGGCCAGCATCGCGTGCACCACCACGGGCGATATCGCCAGGGCGGCGCGGGCAATTCGGCTGAGCCCCAACAGTACTTGCAGGATCCCGGCGATCACGGTGATGAAACAGGTGATCGCCCAGCCAAACTGGGAGACCAGTTCGGCGACGACCACCGTCAGCCCGGCCGCCGGGCCACTGACCTGTAACGGCGACCCGCCGATCCATCCAGCGACGACTCCCCCGACTATCGCGGCAATCAGGCCGGCGAGAACCGGTGCGTCCGAGGCGATCGCGATCCCGAGCGACAACGGCAGCGCCACCAAGAAGACCACCAACGAGGCCGGCAGATCGTATTGCAGGATCTCACGCACCCGGTCGCGTCGAGACGGAGCGTCGTCCTCCATGCCCTGCGGCTCTCGCTGTGTGATGGGTTGCACTGGCCCTCCCGTGAATTGGTCATCGGCGGTGGGCTTTTCGATATCCACCCGGTCACGGGCAGGCCGAAAATACGTAACGCCGTGCAGCGCAGGCGATTACAACTACCTGAACGTCATTGTTCGGCGGGAGTTGCCTGGCCTATGCGTTAGAAGGTAGGGGGCAGTGCGCAAGTGGTCAATCGGACGAGCCGAGTGCATATCGAATGCAAATTTTATCGGTATTCATCGAAGGTGGCCCGCCCATGAAACCGAAAGCGGCTATTCCAGGACGAAAACGGGGATCTGTCGCGCCGTCCTCGTCTTATATTCCGCGTAGGGAGGAAACGCCTCCACGGCCCGCTGCCACCACTCCTCGCGTTCGGTTCCCTCGAGCTCGCGAGCCGTCAGCGCGACAACCTTGTCCCCGTCTTGCAGCGTCACCGCCGGATTCGCCTTCAGGTTGAAATACCAAACCGGATGCTCCGGGGCGCCGCCGTGCGACGCGACAATGACGTAGCGGCCATCTTTCTCGACCCGCATCAACGGGACATAGCGCTGCTTGCCGGACTTCGCCCCGGTGACGGTCAGCAGAACAATCGGACGATCGAAGACCTCGACTCCATCGGTCGTGCCCTGACTCAAAATCTGTTCGGTCTGATCGCGCACCCACCCACGCGGGCTCAATTCGATTTCGTCAGCCATACCTACAGCGAACACCCACGCCAACCCTCCGCATTCCCCGGGCTCGCCCGCGCGGCCGCGCGGGGAACCGGTGGCTCCGGCACCGAGGAGTACAGTTGAGGAATCGCTTAAATACGCTAACTAAATGCGCGCAGGGCGCGGAGAGGAGACGGGCGTGGCCCGCACCGAGAACGACACATGGGATCTGGCGTCCAGCGTGGGGGCCACCGCAACGGCGGTCGCCGCACAGCGGGCCATCGCGTCACAAGGCCCGGACGCCCTGCTGAACGACCCCTGGGCCGATCCGCTGGTCCGCGCGGTGGGCAGCGACGTCTTCATCAAGCTGCTCGACAACCAGCTTGACCGCAGCGACGATCCGCTGCTGAACCGCCAGGCCGTGCGGGAGCAGATCACGGTACGCACCCGGTTCTTCGATGACTTCTTCGTGCGGGCGACCGAGTCGGGTATCCAGCAGGCCGTCATTTTGGCGTCCGGCCTGGACACCAGGGCCTACCGGCTGCCCTGGCCGGCGGGCACGGTCGTGTACGAGATCGACCAGCCCGAGGTGATCGAATTCAAGACACGCACTCTGGCCGACCTGGGCGCCACACCCACCGCGCAGCGCCGCGCCGTGTCGATCGACCTGCGTGACGACTGGCCTTCGGCCCTGGCGGCGGCCGGGTTCGACGCCGGCAAGCCGACCGCGTGGAGCGCCGAGGGGCTCCTGGTTTACCTGCCACCCGAGGCGCAAGACCGGTTGTTCGACAACATCGCCGCCGCTTCGGCGCCGGGCAGCCGGATCGCTACCGAGCACATGGACCTGCGCGACATCCCCTCGGACTGGGCACAGAAGTTGACCGAGCGGTCCCAGCGCATCGGCTCCAACATCAATCTGGCCGAGTTGTTCTACACCGGCGACCGCAATCCTGCCGGCGAATACCTGGCCGCACGCGGCTGGCGGATCGATATCCGCACGACCGAGCAGGCTTTCGCCGCCCAGGGGTTCGCGGTGCCCACGGACGAGCTGGCCTCGTTCGGCGAAGCGTCCGGCTACCTGACCGCGACCCTCACGTAGGAGCAACCGGGCCGGGGTTCAGCGCGCCAATTCGTCGGCAACCGACTGCCATCCGGCGAGCCGGTAACCGTCGCCCTCTATATCAGCACCGTTGACATATATCAGGGTCGTTGATATAAACGAGGTCATGACGCAACCGACTCACGAGATGTTCGAATCCGCCTACCGGGGCGAGGCTCCCGAGATGGGCGAGGGCAACCGGCCGCCGTGGAGCATCGGTGAGCCGCAGCCAGAAATCGCGGCCCTCATCGAGGACGGCAAGTTCCACGGCGACGTGCTCGATGCCGGCTGCGGCGAGGCGGCGGTGTCGCTGTATCTCGCCGAGCGTGGCTTCACCACGGTGGGGCTGGACCAGTCACCCACCGCCATCGCGCTGGCAACCGAGAAGGCCGCCCGGCGGGGACTTACCAGTGCCACCTTCGCCGTCGCCGATATCAGCGACTTCACCGGCTACGACGGCCGCTTCGGAACCATCGTCGACAGCACCCTGTTCCACTCGATGCCCGTCGAATTGCGCGACGGCTACCAGCAGTCGATCGTGCGGGCGGCGGCGCCCGGCGCCTCGTACTTCGTGCTCGTCTTCGACCGCGCCGCGCTGCCGGCCGAGGGCCCCGTCAATGCGGTCACCGAGCCCGAGTTGCGCGAGGCGGTCTCGAAGTACTGGGTGATCGACGACATCCGGCCGGCCCGCATCCACGCCAACGTGCCCGAGAGTTTCCTGGCGGGCTTTGAGGCCTTCGCCGGCGCCGACATCCGCGACGAGGAGAACGGCCGCAAGTCCGTGGGCGCCTGGTTGCTGTCCGCACACCTCGGCTGACCGCACCACGGAGCGCGCGGCCTACGGGCCTTCCCAGCTCTCCGGCAGCATCGGTATGCGGGCGCCGTCGCCGGATTCGTTGCCGGCCAACGTGTTCAGGCCCCCCGCGCGCACGTCCGGTCTGGGTAGCGTTCCGGTGAAGCCCTGTACCAAGTCGCCGGAATCCGAGGGCCGATACCGATCCGGCGCTGCCGACGCGACCGCGACCGCTTCCTCGTCAGCCTCGATGAATTCGTAGCGGTATCCGGGGTCGACGATCGATCGTGGACGCCGGCGGGAACGCCCCTGCTCCTGCTCGGCCGCCGCAACGCCGGCCGCCGATGCTGCGGTCTGCCCGGCGGCGAGCGGGCTTCTGGCCCGAGTTTGCGCCGTCGATTCCATGCCGAGCCCGACGCTGCCCACCATGTAGCCGAAGCCCTCGGCTCCGGTCACCGGGGCCGGGGGTACGGGCGGGGTCGCCGGCGGAGCGATCGCGGAGGCTACGGGTACGGGGGTCGACGCGACCGATGTTTCCGGTGCTACCGGGCTGGTCGGGGCCATCGGAGCCATCGCCGGGGCGGCCGACACCACCGGCGGTTGCACACCCACCGCGGCGGGCTGCGGCGTGGCATCGACGGCGGACGGCTGCGCCAGTCCGGCCAACCCTGCCAGTCCGGCCAGACCCGCCACCGAGCCCAGGCTGGTGACCGCCAGGCTCATACCGATCGTAATGAGCAGCGGCAATTCCTGGATCAAAAATCGCAACGTGCGGATCGTCCAGTTGACGATCCGGTAGAGCTGCCACACGATGAAATATTCGATCCCCGACAGTGTCCAGTTCTGCGGATTCAGCAGATACTCGAGGGCCTGCAGGTTGCCGCTGAAGAAGTTCGACAGATTCTCCAAATACTCCGAAGGGCTCCAGTTGCCTTGTCCCTGACCGGGAATCTGTTCACCGTCGGGCCCGAACAGCATTTCCCAGATCTCTTCGGGGGTGGGCAGTTGAAACGAACCCGTCCCGCCGCCGCCGCCCGCGCCGGTTCCCCCGCCGGTACCGCTTCCCGCGCCGGTGCCGGTACCCGTGCCCGTTCCACTGCCCGTTCCCGTTCCGGTGCCGGAACCCGTGCCGGTGCCCGTGCCCGATCCGGTGCCGGAACCCGAGCCGGTACCGGTCCCCGTGCCCGACCCGGCGACGCTGCTCATCTGCACGGCTTCGGTGGTCGCCTGGTAGGTGGTCATCGTGGTGGCCGCCTGGGTCCACATCCGCGCGTAGTCGGCCTCGTTGACCGCGATCGGAATCGTGTTCATCCCAAAGAAATTCGTCGCCACCAAGGCCGCGTGCGTCGCATGATTGGCGGCGAGTTCCGGCAGCGTCGGCATCGCGGCCAGCGCGGCGGTGTACGCGGTGGCCACCCCCTGATGTTGGGCGGCGGCCTCGGCGCTCAACGCGCCGGCCAGCTGTAGCCACGCCAGATATGGCATGTGCGCGGCCACGTACCTGTCGGCGGTAGGGCCGTCCCAGACCGGCACGGATCCAGTCAACACGGCCGTCAATTCGGTTGCCGCCGAATCGTATTGGGTGCTCAACGAGGTCCAGGTTGCCGCGGCCGCCAGCAGCGGACCCGGTCCCGGGCCGCTGCTCAGGAGCGTCGAGTGCACTTCCGGCGCAAGGGCCATCCACACCGGCGCGGTCATCGTCAGCCTGCGCCCAGATAGGTCGACGCGGCCGCCGCATCACCGGCGACGTAGTTGACGCCGGCCAGGCTCACCCCCAGCCCGGCCCGCCCCAAGACTTCAACACCCTTGGCCGCCGCGGCCGAATGCTGGCTGCCCCGTTCACTGAACACGGCGGCGGCCGCCAGCGATACCGGGTCGGCCGCCGGCGGGGCCACCACCGAGACCACCGGGGCCGCGGCCGCATGCGCGGCCGCCAGTTGAGCGGTGATCGCGTCGACCGCCGCGCTCGTCGCGGCCAGGCCCTCGGGAATAACTCGCAGCGTCACAGCGGCCGCTCCTTGCATCGGTTTCCGTCCAAAAATGCGCCGGCCCGCACCGACGGCGGGCGACCCAGACCAAGTGCCACCACCCAGGCGAGCAGGCCGGCCACAATCCCGAAAACCAGATGCCAACCCGCCCGCTCGAGCATCCCGTTCGATGCCCACGCCGAGATTTTGGCTCCGGAGTGCCACGAAATGGCCGAACTGGCAAGCGCCACAAGGTGAATGGGTGCGGCCGCCAGCGCGAGCAACCACCGGCGGACCCGTACGACGGGTAGGGATGCCACGGCGCACAGCAACACGGCGGCGGCCAGATAGCGACTGCTCCACAACGGATCGCTCAACCCGTGCATCGGCAACGCCGCGATCGATGACGCCGCACCGACCGCGAGCACCGTCTCGCGCCGCGCCGTCACCAGCGCGACCGCCACCAGCATGGTGAGCCAGATCAACCCACGGTGTCCCGGCAGCCCCAGCGGAATCCGGATGTCGGTGGAGGCGACGATAATGCCGACCGCCAGCAGCGGGAACGCCGCCTCCCGGACGGCAAGGTGCCCGGCCGCCGGTCGCTGCATCACGGTCATGCGGGAATGATAGATCGCCAGGACCTACGCTTATCCTCATTCTCGGCGTATTCACAGGAAAGGATCCGTAAATGCGTAGCAATACGCGTCTGGCTCGGGTGATTGCGGTCCTGGTCGTGAGCGCCGGGCTGGTGGCGTGTGGCGGGTCGGAGACCGAGCTGCAACTCGTCGTGCACGAGAACCACCAAGTGCTGCAACGATTTACCGTCTCGCGGCTTCAGCAGCTCCCTCAGGTGGAGGTCGCCACGCCGCAATCGCACGGCGCACAGGTCCAGAAGGGACCCAGCGTGCGTTCGATCCTCAATGCCGCGGGCGCGACCGGCGTCGTCAGCGTGCGGGTGGAAGGCCGCGACCCGGCCCAGACCCTGACGGCGGCCGAGCTCGACGATCAGACCATTCTCGGCTTCACCAAACGCAACACCCTCAAGCTCACGGGCCCAAAACTCGGCCGTGACCAGTGGATTCGCGATGTCACCGACCTGGTGGTCAATCCGTGACGGGCCGCACCGCGCTGGCCGATGTGGACCTGCTGATCGGCATCGACGACACCGACAACCCCTACACGCCCGGCACGGGTCGGCGGGCCCGGGCCCTGCTCCACGAGCTGCAAGCGGCGAGCCTCGGCTCCCCCGCCGGCGCCACGCGTCATCAGCTGCTCGTCGACGATCGGATCCCGTATACGTCCCATAACTCGAGCGCGTGCCTGGCCTGGCGGAGCCCCGGCGGCGATCCACACGCGGTGCGAACCGGAATCATCGAACTCGCCGGGCAGTTCCTGGAACGGGTGTGCCCTCCCGATGCGGACCCCGGGCTGGCCGTCGTCGTTCCGGGTGAACTCGCCGGTGCCGCGCCACGACTGATTGAATTCGGGCGTCGCGCCAAGCGAGAAGTGTTGCATCCCAGCGAAGCCCGCGAACTCGCCGCGGCGCTCGGGGTGCATCTGTCCGGACACGGAGGTACCCGCGAGGGCATCACCGGCGCGCTCGCGGCGGTCGGGCTGCACCTGTCCGGCAACGACGGGCTGTTCATCACGTTGCCCGGCATCCGCAAACTGCCCGACCAGGCCACGGTGGACACGGTGTTCGCCATGGCGCCCATCGACGTCGCCCGCGACAGCATGCACCGTCTGCCCCGCTCCGGCGAGGTGATCGAACTGGGCGACTGGGTGCGCCCGGTGCTGCTCGGCGGGCTGGCCGTCTTGCTCCTCGAGCCGCCCCGTCAGCAGGACGACGGGAGCAGAACCTGGCGGACGGCACCGCGCGCTGTGGTCAAGCAATACTGACTGCGCGGCGCCGTGAGCAGGGCGATCGGCTCCGACGGCATTCGCCGGGTTTCGGGGCCCGTGATTCGGGAGATCCTGCCAGGAGGCAGTGCAGACGTTCAGAGGAGATCTCGGTGGATCAGCAAGTCAACTCCGACCCGGCCGCTAGGCCCGAGGACGCCCAGAAGGCAACCGAGGAACAGCGCAAGCTGCAGGAACAACTCGATCACCAGGACGAAGATCCAGACGGCCCGGGATTGCACCAATCTCGGCACGACCTTCCCGACGAGAGCACACGGTAGTCGGCGAAAGCCGATCATTCACAACGTGTTTGGTGCCGTCTAGCCGGCGTCGGTCTCAGGATGGGGATTGCGCCGCGGATTGTGACGGTGCCGGTCGCCGGTGGTCATGGGCAAGTGCCGCGGCCGCCTGCCAGGTCAGCGCCATCCCGCCCAGAACCGCGGTCGGGATGGCCCACAGCCGTCGCACCATCAGCGCGCTACCGCATTGGTCAACGTAGTTGGTGCCCGCTGGGCCGACCGCGCTTGACGCCTGGTTCAGCTCCGTCGTAAAGCCGTTGCCGCACTTGACTTGCCAGCCGAACTGATCGTAAGCATCGATGAATACCGGAAGGTACAGGGCGAAGAGCCCCCCAGCCAACAACACCACGGCAGCGAACACGATCATCGGCCCGCGGTTGAGCATGCGAGCCCCCTAGGTCATGCACACGTTGGCGAAAAGCAGCACCGGCCATGACACGATCGAGCCGAGGAATGACACCACCAGATCGGCGCCGTGCATGTCGTGCAGATGCTGGGTGTGGGTGCTCGACCAGATCACGCCGACGATCAGGTACGGAGTCCCCAGCAGTATTGCCAGACCCAGCAGTTCGGCGATGGTCAACTGATACTCCAGAAGTGTGCGAATCCTGGCGAGCATGGGCATGCCTTTCGCGCGGGCGCTGCCGGGTCCGAAGCCGGCCCACCCGAACTGATGAGCACCGCACCACGCCCCGGGGCGGGGATTAGACGCATCTATGTTAATGCCCGTTCGTGCGATTTGGTAGTGCAGTCACCGATCGGCAGCGCTCGGGCACAGCGGTAGAGTACGGAGATATGGTGCCGGAACGCGACGTTCGGCCCATCTGGCTGCTCCGCCCAGTGAATACCCAACGAGCAAGTGGGGATTCATTCTCCGGTGCCGGCTTGCCCCAAAGCCCTGTCAGCGGCGCTGCCGACCACCCCGAGGCGCATTGCGGGACGTTGCGGCCGGTCGTCCCAGCACCGTGACCTCCATCAGGCGCCGCACCGTAGGGCTCGCGGCCGCACTGGTGTTGGGGTAGACCAGGCGGCCGATGTCCACCGCAAGTGCGAACGCGGCGTGCACGGCGTAGCGGGCGCGGCCGAGGGTGAGTTCCGGGCTGGCCGCGGCGGCGAGGCTGGCCCAGGATTCGACGGTCGAGCGCTGAATGTTGTAGAGCAGCACCGCGTCTGTATCGGGCAGGTTATGACGCTCGGTGTAGTACACGCACGCGAGTTCGGGGTTGGCGAATGACCGGGTGACATAGGCCTCGATGAGCTGTGCGAGCGCCTGTTCCGGGTCGGCGTTGGTGGCCAGGATGCTGGACAGGTCACCGGAAAGTTGATCGGCGGCCCGCCGATAGTAGACCGCCAAAATGGCGGCCTTTCCCGGAAAGTATTGATAGATGCTGGCGACCGGTATGCCGACCGCTGCGGCGATATCTTCCATTCCGGTTTCGCGGTAGCCGCGCTCGTTGAACAGGCGCATCGATTCGTGCAAGAGAAGCTCATAACTTCCGGCCGCGCTGGTCAGCGTCGACGACCGCGACTGGTCGGGTCCGCGGCCCCGCTGGCTCGGCAACTCGGCGTGCAACACCGCGGCGGCGATATCGGCCAGCGCCGCGCGGATCTCGGCATTACCCAGGCGGGACCGGTGGTCGGTGATGCTGCCGATGACACTCAGGGTGGCCGCCGACAAGATCCAGCGTTGCCGAGACGTCAATTTCGGCCGCAGCCTCATCAGCGGGCGCTGCAGGCGGCGGTTGATGAGTTTGATCTGTTCGGCCAGAGCGCGCTGATCGTCGCCCCGGAGGTAGCGGCCCTCCCACCGATACAGTCCGCCGGCCGTCCGGTTGACGATCGTGGCGTCAATCAGCGCGTCCGTCAGAGCGCTGAGTTGTTCCTCGGGATCGCCATCGGCGGGCAAGGCGTCCGCGAAGGCCGTGGCGTCGACGAGTTGCTGCCCCAGCGCCAGGAAGACCTCGCGGAACAGGTCGTATTTGCCTTGCGAGTGGCGGTACAAAGCGGCCGCGGAGATTCCCACCCGCGCCGCGATGTTCTCCATGCTGACCGCGTGATAGCCCAACTCGCTGAACGCATCGGTGGCGGCGCGCGCGATCTGGACCTTGCGGTCCTTCGGACGCCGCTTTACCTGATCTGCGGACGAGCGGCCAGCCGACGGCATACAGATCACCGTAGCCGCAGCGGCGGTTGTCCGGGCGATCGGTAGACGACCGGAATCGCGTAGTCGGCGAGCCGACCACGCACGGCTGGACGCGGCGTTGTACCCGAGATCATCAGACGTCTGTACCCGTTACGCTCCGCCGAATTCCGGACGCAGCACCGAGCCGAGTGCGCTGAGCGGAATGTGCGGCTCGACGGCGCCTCCGTCCATCGACCACTGCTCGGACTGCCCGTACTGGATCGGAGAGTCGTGGCCGACCGGATAGTCCGGCATGTAGAGGATCAGCTCATCGGGTGTCAGCGCCCACGCCTTGTAGGCCCCCGAGAACACCTTGTCCGGCGTCCACCGATCGACGGTGAACGGATACGTGCCGGGATTGTGCTGCCATGCGGCGCGGTCGAGCGCCTCTTGGATGAACGGCTCGGCCAGCGGCGGAATGGCGGCCAGCGGATCGACACCCGGCTTGGTAATGTCGGCCAGCTGTAACCGCCTACCGCCCGCCATATCGAAGGTGAACGTGCGATAGGCGTTGTTGAACGCCGGGCCGTCGGCGTGGTAGTCCTCGTGGAAGGCGACGCTGAGCGCGCGCCCATGGGAAAACACCTGATAGTTCTCCTCGCCCCAACTGTCCTGGACCATTGAAGCGCCCTTGGTACGCCAGTTGTTCATCAGGTTGCGCAGGTATTCGCGGATGGGTGGGCCGCTGGTGGGATTCTCGACCAGATCCCCCGGCAGCGCCATCTTGATGTCCCGCACCGCCTTTCGCTCGGACAGCACCGAGGTGTGGCAGTACTGCCCGTCCCAATCGCCGCCGAGATCACCGCAGAACGACTGCGCCGACGCCGATGCCACCGGTGCGCCGCACACCGCCGCCGTCACCATTGCCACCGCGATTGGGAGCCGGATCAACCGCATAATCGTGACGTCCTAGGGCAATTCGACTCTGCTGGCCAGCCAGCGGCCACCGACGTTCTCCATCGTGATCTTCATCCGGCTGCGGTCGACCCGACCGTCGGGACGCGCCGCGTTGCTGACGGTCTGGTCCACCATCAACAACACCACCACCTTGTCTCGCGTCTGCGATTGGATCGCAGAGTCCACCACCGTGCCGTGCGCCGCGGCCTTGTTGTCGATGAGCAATTGTCGAAGCTGGGCGCTGGCTCTGGTGTAGGTGTCCTTGAATTCCCCTGTGGCTCCGTCAAGTACGGCGGAGAAATTCTGGTCGACCTGGTTGGAATCGATGCTCGTCAGCACCTGGGCATAGTTGACCGCGGTTCGCTGGGCGGCCTGCCCGGCCTGGCTGACCGTGTGCTCGTCCCACAGCTTCCAGCCCAGCCCGCCGGCGAGGCCGACCGCTCCCGTGTAGACGGCGACGACGAGCGCGATACGGGCGTAGCGTTTCCACGGCCTGGTGCCGCGTTTCGCGATCTGCTCGCCGGAGTCGACAGGGGCCTCCTGCTCGTCGTCGGGCGGCTTCTCGATGTCATCGCCCGTGCCGCAATCCTGGTCGGCGGTGATCGTCACGGTGATGCCTCCTTGCGGTCTCGAATGCTCATGGTTCAGTGGGGCGGCTCAATCGGCAGCACCGGTCCGCCGTACGGCGTGGGAATGGTGAAGCGCCCCTTGGGCGTTGGATCCGCCGTCTGACCCAGGTCGGCCCCGGGCGGTGGACCCGCGGTGTCGTCACCGCCCGGTCTGGGCGCATTCTTGGCGCCCCGGACCAAGACCTGTGGGTCGTCGTCTCGGCAGTAGGTGTACAGGAAGGGTTCAGGGTAATCCGCGGACGACGACGGCCGCCGCGGGGTGCCGTAGTCGCACGTGTAGCGCGGGTAGATGTCGGCGGTCGCCCACAGTCCATGCTCGTGCATGGTCGTCATCAAGGCCTCGAGGGTCGAGCCGCGATAGTCGGGGAAGACCGCGTTCAACGCGGGGACGCGGACGTAGATGATCCGCGCGGTGGTCACCAGATTGGCCAGCAACCCGACCATGGTGTCGGAGTTGTCGTCGAACAGGTTGTCCACCGAGGATAGGGCGTGCGGGGTCTGATCGACGAATTTGCGGTAACCACGGTCCATTTTGTTCACGCCGGTCATCAGGTCGCCGACATTGCGCGACGTCGCATCGAGCCCGGCATTCTTGTCGGACAAGGTCGTCAGCACCACCCGGCTGGTCTTGAGCATGCTCACCGTCTGCGGCAGCACCGGATCCATCGTGGACAGCAAGAAGGTGGAGCCGTCGATGATATCGGTGAGCTTCTGCGGACCCTCCTTGCTCAAACTCAGCTCCCGCTTGACGATTTCGAGCTTTTTCGGGTCGGTTTGGGCCAGCAGCCCATCGGCGTCGGCGAGCACTTGGGAGAGCGGGATGGGCGTGGCGGTGTGCTGGGGACCGATCACGCTGCCGTTCGCCAAAAACGGGCCGGCGCTGGACGTGGGCTCGAAATCGATGTACTGCTCCCCAGCAGGGGACAACCCGGACACTCGTACCGGGCTGGCGGCGGGGATCTTGGCATCGGCATTGATGTTGGCGATGACCTCGACGCCGGTCGGCGTGGGCCTCAGCGATTGGATCCGCCCGACGCGGATCCCGCGGACCGCGACGTCTTGATTGGCCAGCAGCCCACCGGATTCGGCCAACCGGATGGTGACCCGGTAGGTCGACTGCAGTGGATTGACGCGTAGCGCCCCGAGCGCCAGGTAGGTCACGCCGATCACCAGGGTCAGCACCAGCGCGAGCCCGGACAGCCAGGCGCGCCGGCGATGGCCGGCTCTGACGGCGCCGACGATGAGTCCGCCGATGGTGTTGATCATCGCGGTGGCTCCGGGATCATCGGGTCCGGCGGCGCCTCCCCGGCCGGCGCGGGAGGAAGCGGCGGACCGACCGGCGTCCAAGGACTTTGGCCCATCGGTGTCTGGGGGCCGCGGCCCACGACCCGTTCCTGCAGGCGCCACAAAACGTATTTGATGGAGCCGATCAGGTAGTTCCAGTCGCGGCGCATGGGGCCGTGGAACGCCGGATCGCCCTTGAACCCCCCGGTTTCCGCCCCGGTACCCGGTCGCGACCCCATGACCAACCGATCGAAGCTGCCGCGCACCGAGATCGCGTCGCTGGGCGTGGCTTTGACGAACGGCGGAATCAGCCGGTTGAGTCCGGCGAGGCTGGTGTCGGGGCTCAGCACGACGTCATTCCATGCGGCGGCGATGGTGTTGGCGTCCTTGATGACGCTGCGGCCGGTCTTGTCGGTGCCGGCGATGGACGGGAATTTGGACAGCTGATGGGTCGTGGCGCCGAGCTCGCCGACGACGTCGGCGATTTCGTCGGCATTTCTGGACAACACATTGGTCGCCGGTCCGATGGCCCGCAGAACATCGGAGATCGCCTGGTTCTTCTGGTCCAGCCGGTCGGCCAGGGCGGCCGTTTCGGTCACTGCGGCGTCGATCTGGTCCGAGCGCGAATTGAGTTTGCTCAGAAGCATATTGGTCCGGTTGATCAGGTCACCGAAGGCGCGTCCTTGGTCGCCGGTCGCCTTGCCGGCGCCGTTGACGATGTTGGTGAAATTGCGGACCGAGCCCCCGTTGACCAGCAACGCGGCCGAGCTCAGCACGCTCTCCACGGTGGCGGCGGCGCGGGTGGCGGCCAGGCCGATGGTGTCACCACTTCTCAGCAGCGGCGCGCCGGGATCTACCGGGGTGGGGGGCTTTATCGCGACGAACACGTCGCCGAGTGGTGTCGCCGACCGCAGCTCGGCGGTGCTGCCGACCGGGACGCGGACACCGTCCATGATGCGCAGCGTCGTCACCGCGGTGTAGTTGCGCGCGGACATCGATTCGAGCTGTCCGACGTCGGCGCCTGCGAGTTTGACTTTCGCGTGGGCCGGCAGGTTCAGCGCGTTGGAGAAGACGGCGTTGAGCAGGTATCCGCCGCTGCCAATCCCGGGCGCCGGCAGCGGCAGGCTGGACAGCCCGTTGGTGGCGCAGCCGGAGCTGACCATGACCGCGCTCAGCGCCACCGCGAATGCTTTGTGCTTAGCCGCGTTCATCGCTACTGCCCCATCGCCGAGAGTCCGTCGAGAATGTAGGTCAGGCCGAAGTCGGGGCCGTAGTCTTGCAGCGTGCCTGTGCTGCAGCCGAGTTGGCGCAAGTGCATGAGGTTACAGAGCTCCTTGGCGGACTGGCTGTCGGTCAGGGCCTTGTCGAGCAGCCCGTGCACGCGTATCGCACCGTTGTTCTGATCGACGGTGTTGTACAGGTTCTCCAGCGTCATGGGAAGCACGTCGAGCATTTCCGATACCCCGCGCTGATCCTCGACGATGGTCTTGGCGGCGGTGTCGCCGTTGCGCACCGCCTGTTTGAGGTTGTCCCGGTTCTGCTCGAGCAGCGTGGTCACTTCTTCGAGGATGCGGTTGATGGTGCGCCCGGTGCTACCGGTGCCGAGCCTTTCGTCGGCGAGCATCTGGCTGAGCTGCCGTGTTGTGGAACCGAATTGGCGTACCTTGTTGTCGTTGCGTGCGGCGGCCTCGGTTATCGAGCTGAGGTCGGTGATGATCGTGGTCAGCTGCTCGCGGGTGGTCCCGCCGCGCTCGGAGCTGAGCCGCAGGGCGTTGGAGAGCTCGTCGAGGGCGGACAGGATTTTCTTGCCGTTGCCGTCGGTGATGGCGACGGCGGAGTCGGTCAGGTCCGCGATGGGTCCGCCGCCCTTCCCGTCGCCCTTGAGCGACTTGGACACCTTGTCGAGCATGTCGAGCACACGATCGAAAGCCACGGGCGTCTTGGTTCGGGTCAGTCCGATCGTGTCGTGGTTCTTCAGCAGCGGACCACCCCGGTAGGGCGGGGTGAGTTCGACCTGGCGGTCGGTGAGGATGGAGGTGGTGATGGTGACCGCGCGGGCTGCGGCCGGGATCTTGACCTTCTTGTCCACGGTCAACTCCGCCTCGACGTAACTGCCTTTGGAGGTGACCTTGCTGACCTTGCCGACCGGCATGCCGAGGACGGCAACAACGTTGCCTTCGTAAAGGCCGGCGGCGCTGTCGAATTGCGCAGTCACCGTCATGGTGTCCAGGCGTGACTTGACGTAGTGGCCGGCTACCCCGATGGCGACGGCGGCCAGCGCTACGGCCGCGACTCCCAGCGCGATGAGTTTCCGCCTGCCGGAAATCATTTGCAGTCCTTGAAGTACTGGATCATCTTGAATTCCTTGGCGCGACCGCTGATGGCACACATCCACGAATCGATCGCGAGCCCGTTGGGCAGGTTGAACTCGACCACCGGCCCGTAGCCGGTCGCGTTGGTCAGCCCGCGCAGGGCCACCGGCGCGACCTGCAGAAGATTGCGCAGCAGGTCGTCGTGCTGGCCCACCATGTTCGTCAGCTCGTGCAGGTTGGCGAACAACTCGTTGAGCAACGGCCGGTTGTTGACCACGATCTTGTCGAGCTGATCGACGAGGTCGGTCAGCCCCGCGAACATGGCGTGGAAGGTGGCTTCGCGCGCGACCAGGTGCCCGAGCAGGTCCTGCCCCTGATCCATCAGGTGTCCGATGTTGGTCTGCTGGCGCCGCAGGGTATTGACCACTCGCTCAGTGCTTTTCAGCAGCGTGCCGAGCTGACCTCGGCGGTCGGCAGTGATCGTCGACAGCGTCTGCAGATTCGCGACGGCCTGCGGAACCAGCGGCGGCACCCCGCCGAGTTGCTTGCCCAGCACCCCGAGCGACTGGGCGAACTGGTCGGAGTCGACCTGCTCGAAGGTGGTGGTGGCGTCTTCGAGCAGCGACTGCAAGTCGTAGGGCACCTCGGTGTGCGTCAGGCCGATCGTCTTGCCCGGCAGCGAACCCGGGCCGTCAGGCACCAGCTCGAGATAGCGCGAACCGAGGATCGTCATCACCTTGATCACCGCTCGGGTGTCCTTGCCCAGCGCGACATTGTCACGCACGCTCAAACCGGCTTCGACGTGATCGCCATCGAGTTTCATGCTGGTGACGTGTCCGACTTCGATGCCGGCGATGGTGATGGGGTTCCCGGGCCGCAGCGTTGCGGCTTGTAGGAATTCGGCGGTGTAGTGCGTGTAGCCGACGCCGAGCAACTTGATTCCCAGTGCCGCCGCGACGAGAACGGCGACCAACACCAGTCCCGCCAGCCCGAGCCAGGTCCTGTTGTACGACTCGAGCGGACGGCGCCGAGCCCACCGGGTCTTCAATGATTCAGCCATTGGCCATGTTCCTGCATCGCGGGGTATGCCACCCGAGGTTCTTGGTGGTGATCGGATACGCGTTGCCCGGTGTGGCCGCGTTGACGATGAAGGTCGTGATGTCGTTGAGACCGGGGAAAAAGCCGGCGGCGTTCAGGTCGCACGCGTACGCGTTGCCGTAGGAACCCTCGCTGACAGCTCGCGCAAATCCCTTGAGGAGCAACGGCAGGTTGTCCCCGGTGAAGGCCAGTTGAGGTTCGATGCCGACCATGTGCTTGCTGAACCCGGGCTCTCGGGTGATGAGTTCGTTCAACGACGGATCCACGTCGTCGGCTATCGCCGAGAGCCGGCGGGTTACCTGAGCGATCGACCCCACCGAGTCCTGCAATGACGCGCGGCGGTCGTCGAAGTTGGTTACCGCATCACGGGTTTGATCGAGCGCGTGATCAAGGTCGTCGTTTTGCCGGGCGACGGTATCGGTGACCTTGGTCAGGCTGCTGATGAGGTCACCCAGGGACTGATCGCGCGCGGACAGCGTCCTGGTGATCGTCGAGGTCTGCTCCACCAGCAGCGGGATGGACGCCTGATCACCCTGCAGCGACTGCAGCACGCCCTTGGTCAGGTCGTCGGCGTCCTTGGCATTGAGCAAGGTGAACAGCGGCTCGAAACCGTTGAGCAACTTCCCGACATCGAAGGACGGATCGGTCTGCTGCACCGGTATCACGCTCCCGGCCGGGAGCAGGCCCCGGTTGCCGATCTCGCCCAGCGACAAGCCCAGATACCGCTGCCCGATGATGTTCTGGTAGGTGACCGACGCGACCGTATTGCCGTACAAGTGCTGGTCGTTTTCGACGATGAACGAGACCTTTGCCAATTTGCCGGTGAGTTCCACGTTTTCGACGCGGCCGACGCGCACCCCGGCCATCCGGACGTCATCGCCGATGCGGAGCCCGTACACGTCGGTGAACATCGCCGCGTAGGGAGTCGTCGGCCCGGCCACGTCTCGCCGCAGGGTGGCGTACACCATCCACGTCACGGCGACGGCGAGCGCCATGAACATCGACAGGCCGATCAGTGGTCCCCGCCCCTTCATTTCGGCCCAACCGCCGGCGGCTGCTGGAGTTGCAGCGTGACCGCCGTGCCGCGCGCCACCGGCCCGAGCAGCAACTGCGTCGCCACCGACGCCGGCCTCCCCTGGCCGGTGATCCAACCCAACTGGTCGCGTTCGTGTTGACTGCCAACCGGACCGACGTTGCCGCCGTACCCCGATGGCGCGACCGCACCGGGCGGCCCCGGACTCGGTGCCGGTGGGGCGCCCGCGGGCGGCGGCGCGTCGTCGGGATCGGCCGTTCCCGGGACGCGGGGAGCCGGCCCGATCGGCCACGGCCACCACGGCAACGGCGGATTGGGATCCTGCAAGCTCGGGTTGGGGTTGTACAGTGGCGGCCCGACGGGGACGAGGTTGTTGTCGGGCCCGATCTGGGTTCCCGGGGGCGGCGCCAGATCCGCTGGCGGGTGGTAGTTCTGCGGCAGCAGAACCTCGGGCAGGTCGGGGCGCACCGCGATCGTCGGGGCGGTATAGCAACTCGGCCCGAGTAGCTGGCCGTAGCGCGGGCAGTCGGCGCGCGTGTAGGTGTAGGTCGGGGTCAGTGCCAGGTTGACCCGCATGTTTCCCGTGTCGAGTTCGGGGTCCCACACCTGTTCGAAGAACTTGTCGGACAACCGGTTCAGCCTGGTGAAGATGGGCACGAACTTGTCGCTGTGCAGCGCGAACACACCTAGGGCGGGGGTGAGGTTCTGCGTCATCTCGATCAGCTGATCGGTGTGATTGTCGAACGCTTGGCGGCTCACCCCGAAGGTGTGGTGCGAGCCGGCGACCAGAGACCGGAACTGCTCACGCTTTTCGGCGAGGGTCTGCATCGGTTTGACCGCGTCGTGTAGCACGTCGACCAAGTCGGGTGCTGTGGACTGCAGGCCCCGGGTGGCGTCCAGCAGCGCGGAGACTGTGGACGGCCCGGGGTCGGTGGTGACGATGCCGTTGAGCTCGTCGAGCACCCGCGTCATCTGGGCACCGGCGGTGAGCAGCGCGCCGCGCCGGTTATTGGTGGCGGCCGCGACGGCGGCGAGTATTCCCACGCTGTGGTCTTCGCGGCCCCGGCCGGTCGCGGCAAGGATGTCACGCAGCTTGCTGATCGTGGTCTGAAAGATCACCGTCGACAGCTGCACGTCTTCGGGGATGCGTGCCCCGCTGCGGATGCTCGAACTCGGAGGGCCGTCGACGAGTTGCACCGACGAGACCGCGAACACGTTGCTGGGGACCACACGTGCGGTCACCCCACCCGGAATGTCTTTGGCGTATTCGGGTTTGAGGTTGATGTGCACGTAGTTGGGTTTGCCGTAGGCCGCCGGAATGACATTGTCGACGGCCCCGACGAGCAGCCCGTGATACTTCACGTCGGAGCGGGCGGGCAGACCGTCGCCCACGTTCGTCAGCTCGGCGACCACGCGGATGTAGTCGTTGAGCCGGCCGGTGGACTTCAGCAGGAGGCTGCCCGTGACCAGTCCCGCTATCAGCAGCACCGCGACGCCCATGGCGAGCAGCTGGTGATCTGATGGGCCCCGCCCGTCGAAGTCCAATGAATTCGGCATTCAACCACCGAATCTCGCGCCGGCGTCGATGCTCCACAGCGCCATCGTGAGCAACATGTTGACCATGATCACCACGGTGATGCTCGCCCGCATGGCATGCCCGGCGGCTACCCCGACGCCCTCGGGTCCGCCCGAGGCATAGAAGCCGTAGTAGCACTGCACGGTGGACGAAAGCCACACGAAGACAACGCACTTGATCACCGAGTAGGCGATGTCCTTGGCGCTCAGCATCATCGTGAAGTAGTGCAGGTAGGGGCCGACGGATCCACCGCTGATCACCTCGGCAACGACCTGACACGTCAAATAGGTCACGGCCAGGCAGGCGACGTAGAGCGGTATCACGGCGATGACTGAGGCCATCAGCCGGGTCGTCACCAGGAACGGGATGGGGCGGATGGCCAAAGATTCCAGGGCATCGATCTCCTCGGCGATGCGCATGGCACCCAGCTGCGCGGTGAATCGGCAGCCGGCCTGCATAGCGAAAGCGAGCGACGCCATGATCGGCGCCAGCTCCCGGGTGTTGACCAGTGAGGAGATGATGCCGGTGGCCGGGCCCAGGCCGAGGAGATTGAGGAAGTTATAGCCTTCCACGGCGACCAGTGCTCCGGCGGTGAACCCGAGCACCACCGCGACGCCGGCCGTGCCGCCGCCGACGACGATCGAGCCGTTGCCCCACGCGATGTTCGACAGCAATCGCAGGAATTCCGAGCGATATTGGCGCAGCACCGAGGGGACGGCAAGTACGGCGCGCACGAAGAACACCAACATGTGCCCCAACCGCATGGTCGGGGCGGCCGCGGCACGATAGGCGCCGACGATCGGCCGGGCCAGCGTGGGGACGTAGGTGGAGGCCGTCATCTCACAGCCCCGTCCTGGGGTACAGCGCGTTGTACAACTCGCTGATCCCGACGTTGACGATCATCAGCACCAGGATCGACTCCACCACCGCAGCATTCACCGAGTTCGCGACTCCCGCCGGGCCACCCTTGGTGAATAGCCCTTTCTGGCAGGCGATCACCGCCACGATCGCGCCGTAGACTACGGCTTTGAGCAACGCGACGATCATGTCCTCCGTGGTGGCGAACGACGAGAACGTCGCCACGAAGCTTCCCGGCGCGCCGCGCTGGAAATAGACGTTGAAGAGGTAGCTGGCCAAAAACCCTACGAAGCAGGTGATTCCGGTCAGGGCCACACCAACCATGATGGCCGCGGCGAAGCGGGGTACCACCAGGCGGCGAATCACCGAGACTCCCATGACCTCCATGGCGTCGGTCTCCTCGCGCATGGTGCGGGAGCCGAGATCGGCGGTGATGGCCGAGCCGACGGCGGATGCCATGAGCACCGCGGCCACCAGTGACGCGGCCTGCCGGATGACCGCGAGTCCACTGGCCGCCCCGGCGAGTGAGGTCGCGCCGACTTGGTTGGCCAGCAGGGCGAATTGGATGGAAAGGGTCACCCCGATCGGCAGCGCCACCAACACCGTCGGCAGCACCGCCGTCGCAGCCATGAATGCGCCCTGGCGGATGAACTCCGCCCATTGGAACCGCCCGGTGAACAGGTCGACCATGCAGTACTCGATGGTGCGTATCGCGAGGATGTACTGCTCGCCGAGGGTGTTGAGTGACGCCAGGGGATGCCGTACGACGTATCCCGCGGACCACTCTTGGATAGTGGCCACGTTGTCGCGCGCTCGGTCGTCGCTGAGCGAGCGGTCGTCCTGGGCGGTCATCGCCGGATGCGGCCCAAGGTGATCACTTGCAGGCACCGATGCTCGTCGGTGAACGGTCGTTGTGCCCCCACGGGCGGCTATGTTAACCGCTGCTCAGCTTCTGCGGAAGATCCCGCCTGACAAAGTGGGCCGACCTCGCGGCCGCGAGCGAGGTCGTGCTCCGGCGATGACTGGTGGTCATTGGGCTGTTTACCTGGTAGCAGGCACTTGACGCGTCGCCGAGATCGCGAGAAGATCGCCTACCTAGATACAGATGTTAATGGTGATTTCGGCGATGAGATTGGCGGTTCGATATTCGGTGGCCGCGGGATATCGTACTTCTTGGGGAAGAGCGGATGAATCTGACGAGGTTGCGACGGGCAGGTAGCGGCCTGGCGTGCGCCGGACCGGCGCTCGCGGCCGCCGTCGCGCTCGCCGGCCCGACCGCCGCCGATCCGGGTCAGCCCCCGCCGCCGTTGCCGCTGTTCACGCCGGCGCCCAGCGATTGGTCGCCGAACTTCGACATCTGGCCGTACAACACATTCACGGCACGCGTGACACCGGAGATGATCGGCGGGATGTCGGACTCCTGCCAATGGTTCAAATCGCAATTCGATCCGCTGATGGGCCAGATCAACGACTTCAACCGGTACCTCGGTGACCAGCACGACGACTACTCGGCCGGTGGCGTACAGGGGAACGCCCACGCCGTGGTGGCCAATATCGACCAGTCGACGGCCTTTCTGGCGCCTCGAGTGAAGCCGCTGATCATCACCAATCAGCCCGACAACTTCGGACCGTATTCGCCGGTGTACGGCGGTGAATCGATGACGCACTTGGCATTTCAACTGTCGCGAATCAGCGACAGCATCAAGAGAAAGGATCCGTCGGGAGTCACCCATGCGAACATCGTCTCGGCCACCGGTTGGGCGAACGCGCTTCGTGATTCCGGCGCATGCAACTGATGAACCCTCGCCCAGCGCTACGAACAGTCGGCAACCCAGGAACATGGTTGGTGAATCGCTTCCGCCTCGCCGCGGAGGGGGTCGGAGATGAAGTGGCGCAGCCACTAGCACCCGCAGCGGCGGAAACCGATGGGGTCGAAGAAGTTACGAAGTCGCCCGACGCCACGCCCGACGCCACGCCCGACGCCGACGGTGCCGACGCCGACACGGCCGCGCCCGACGAAGAGGAGGACGTCGCCGGCGACGTGAACCTCGAGGACCCGAAACGACGCCGCATCAACGTTGCTCGCTGTGTGGCGGCCGGAGTGCTGGCCGCGGTGCTCGCGGCTGCGGGCTATGAGGGTTGGCTGGTGTTTCAGCATCACCAGAAGGACGTTGCCGCCGCGCAGGCACTCGATGCCGCCAAGAAGTACATCCTCACGTTGACCAGTGTGGATACCAATGCGATCGACAAGAACTTCACCGATGTCCTCGACGGCTCCACCGGTGAATTCAAGGACATGTACACCAAATCCAGCGCCCAGCTGCGTCAGACGCTGATCGACAACAAGGCAGCGGCGCACGGCACCGTGATCGACGCCGCGGTCCAGTCTGCCACCACAGACAAGGTCGACGTCGTGCTGTTCGTCGATCAGTCGGTGAGCAACGGGGCCGCGCCGGCGCCGCAGCTGGACCGCAGCCGGGTCAAGATGACGATGGAAAAGGTGGACGGCCGCTGGCTGGCCAGCAGGGTTGAGCTGCCGTAAATCCGTTGTGTCACAACGTCGTCGCTGCGATCCGCCCCTGGCCCGCTATCGTGTGTATGCGGCGAACGCGGCGTCGACGACCTGGTCGGACAGCCGGGACCAGGGCACCGGCTCGGGCGGGGCGGGGGGCGGATCGACCAGCCGGCGATGCCACCAGCCGACATCACACCATGTTCCGTCCTTGAAGCCCACGCCGGAAAAGACGCCTACCGGTGTGAAGCCCAACGCTTCGTGCAGCCCTACGCTGGCGGGATTGGGTAACGCGATGCCCGCATACGCGTTGACGTAGCCCTGCGCGACAAGCACATTGAACAGCACGGTGTAGAGCCGGCGGCCGTGCCCTTGCCGGTGAATCGATCCGTCCAGGTATAGCGACACATCGGCAGACCAGCGGTAGGCCTCACGCGCCCGATGGGGGCTCGCGTAGGCAAACCCTTTGACGCACTCGTCATCGGTGACGACCAGCCACGGCAGACGCGCGAGCGTTGTGGTGATCCTCGACCGCATCTCGTCGGCATCAGGGGGCACCGTCTCGAAGGAGATCGCCGTGTCGCGCACATAGGGCAGGTAGATTTCCGCCACCGCATCGGCATCCTGCGGCGTCGCCATTCGTGCCCTCATGACCACAGGACGCTAGTCGGGCGCCGACGATCAGGAAAACAAGGTAGACATAAGCGCTTCAGCGAGGCGCCGGTGGGTGGTGTTCTGCGAGGCGGCGAACTGCCAGCGGCCGTCCATTCGCACGGCCACGCTGGTGTTGACACGGGTATTGCGCCGATTACGCCGTCGCGCCCCTTTGACCACCGACGCGTTCGCGTGGACCAGCGCGACATCGGGGGTGAGAAATCGGATGTCGGCGATGTCGATGAGCAACCGAGTTCCCCTGAGGACCCGTCGAAACAGCGGAACATACGCTGCCGCGATCGCATCGCGGCCCGCGTGACGGGTGCCTAAAAAGGTGATGTAGGTGGCGTCGCCGGTGAAGACGCTGGCGTAGGCCGCTGGATCGCCGGCGGCCCAGGCGTCCACCTGCCGCTCGATGAGCGCACGAATGGCTTCTTCGTCGGCTCGCTGGTCGCCGCTTGTCATGATGCCTCCCGCAGTTGCATCACTATAGCGGCCGGTTACGCGATGTCGGCGCTGATCATCGAGGCGATCGCGCTGCGCGGCACCGATACTTGGGTGGCTTCCATCGCCGGCTGCAGCGCGTTTTGGTCGAAGAAGAACACGATCGCGTCGTTGGTGATCGCGAAGCTCTGGTAATTCGCCGGCTGCAGTCCGGTCGCCGGCGGAATCGACACGGCCGCGCGATAGCGGTCGGCCAGGGCCTTCTGCACGATCGGCAAAATCGCCTGCAGCGGTTGGGTTCCCGGCTGGAACAAGGTATCCAAGCTGATCGGCTGCCGGTTGGCCAGGTTGTAGTTGAAGGACCGGTACCAGACCAGAGGGTGAGCGGCGCCGAGGTTCTGATAGACCTCGGTGACTACGGACTGGGTACCCGTCGCTGGGGGGCCGGAGCTGTATCGGGTTCCGGTAACCTTCAGCGCGGTGGGCGATTTCAACGTATTCAGCGGTCCGCGGGCGTTGCCGAAGTCGTCGTTCACCTTGGCCAAATAGCCGATCATCGCCTGCTCATCGGGATAGTTGGCCGGGAACACCATGCTGATGTCCGAAAGTGGTCCCGACGCGTCGAAGTGGCACATTTGGTTCGCGTCGACACTCGCCGGATTGCACAATTGCACGTCCGCGCGGGCCACCGCGGGCCCGCTGAATGCGACCGCCGTCGCAAGGACCACGACCGTCCCCGCTAACCACCGTGATCCGATGCGCCGCCCGATGTCCGAGTTCACCACGCCTCCGTCGAATATTCCGCAGGGTGCATTGTCACAGATCGGCTGCGGCGGATGAGCGGACGGTGGGCAAGCGCTATCGGCAGGCCCTCCCGATCGGAGGCGGTCGGGATCTCACCGCGGCGCGCCCTGCAGCTCGACCTGCGGCAGCGTGGCGGCGGGCGTGCTCGCGCCGGCTCGGCGCCGGCCGGATGCCCGGCTGTTGATCCAGCATGCGAGTCCGCCCAGCACCAGCCCGATCGCAATGCCTTCGTCGGGGCGTTGGCGCAGGATGATCCACGACAACACCCCAGCCACCGCGGGAATGACCGCGAACAGCATCGCGACCGCCGTCGCGCCGTGGGTGTTGATTGCCCGCACGTAGAGGCTCACCGCCAGCGTGGCGTTCAACAGCACCATGCCGCTGACCGCGATCACCGCCTTGACGCCATCGTGCACCGTGAAGGGAGTGACCATCGCGAGTGCCGTCGCGGGTATCAACCCAACGGCATTCTGCATGGCACTCATCACCCGGAAGTCGACACCGGTGCAGAAGCGCTGCTGATAGACGCCGCCCGCCGAAAGGCCAAGCAGCCCAACGACAAGCATCACGATGACCGGGTCGACGCCACGGGTGCTCATCAGCCGGTGCGAGCAGGCGGCCAGCACCGCCACGACGCCGAACACCAGCGCGATGACGCGCAACAGACCGAGCGGTTCCCGAAGGAACATCGCCGCCAGGATCGCGGTTGCGACAGGGTTCATCGCGATCACCACCGCGCACAGTACCGCCGGGGCTCCGAGCTGAACGGCCTCGTACAGGCAGCAGAACTGCACGCCCTGGATCAGCAGGCCGGTCACCAGGACGTGACCGAATTGCGCTCCCCGCGGCCAGCCGGCCCTGGCCAACAGCGACCAGATCGCCAGAATCGTTGCGGCCAAACTGAACCGCAATACCAGGGCGGCCATCGGCGTCATCGCCGTTACCGCCAGCGTGCCAATGGGATATCCGAGCGCGTAAAAGAACGTCACCGCCGTGGCGGTGCTCGCAGGCATGCGCGGCAAAGACATGTCACCCATGTTCGCGTGATCGACCGACGCAGTCCAACGATTATTGGCGATCACGATTGATCGCATAGTCTTATCGGTGGTGCTACCTGGAACGATAATCGGCGCGATACACGGGATGATTGATTAGTCACATTGATCGGATTACAGTGCGGCCATGCCCCAGGTGCTCGATATCGCGCCGCTGCGCAGCCTAGTCGCCGTCGCCGACTGCGGCGGTTTCCACCGCGCAGCCGCCGCCCTACACCTGAGCCAATCCGCGGTCAGCCAGCATCTGCGCCGGATCGAAGCTGTGGTCGGCGAACCGATCGTGCAACGTTCGGGACGGGGAGTCGTCTTCACCGAGGTCGGCCAGAAGGCGCTGCGGCATGCCCGCACGATTTTGGCCGCGCACGACAACGCGCTCGACGACCTGGGTGCCACCGAACACCAGGTCCTGACCATCGGGGCCACCGAACATGGCGCCGATGTGATGCTGGCCGGCCTGTCCCGGGTGCTGCGTGAGCGCCTGCCCGACCTGCGGGTGCGCTTCCGGCTCGACCGCAACGTGTCGCTGGCCGACGCGATCGATCGTGGTTTGGTCGATCTGGCCGTCATGCTGGACGGGGCGGGTCTGGATCGCGCTAACGCATCGGGATTGGTCCAGTTGCAATGGGTTTCGGCGCGCACACTGACCATCTCTCCGCGAGAGCCGCTGCCGCTGGTGATTTTCGCCGAGCCGTGCACCTTGCGCGAGCCGGCCTTCGCGATTCTGGAAAACCACCACGTCGACTACGAGATAGCCGCCGAGTGCAGCGATTTGTCCGGCCTCTACGCGGCGGTGCGATCGGGCCTCGGTGTGGCACTGCTGCCGCTGATCGGCAAGTTCCCCGACGGGCTCAGCCCGGCCGAGGGTCTGCCGTCGGCCAACAGTGCCTCGATACTGGTCCGCGGTCGTACCGGCATCGACCCCGACCTGCTGGGCACCGTCGATCACGCGGTACGCGACTTGCTCGCCGCCGCAACGTGATTCGGCAATCCGGATTCAGCGCTTCCTGACGTCGCCGTCGGGGGTCTGCACGGCGGGGAGAATCAGCGTATCGATCACCTGCCGGATGAATTTCGCGTCGACGCTCTGCCCGCTGATAACGCGTAACAGTCCCATTGCGGTCAAGACGTCGGCGACCAACGACCAGTCGCGGGTGGCCGAGATTTCGCCGCGTTCTGCGGCTCGCGCCAAGACGGCCGACAACACGCGTCTGCCCTTGAACAGGATCAGGTCGTTGAGCGCGGTGGCGAGGTCGGGATCGTGTGCGGCCTCCAACGCGACTCGCAGCACGAGGTCGTTGGTGATCAGGGAGTTGTCATTGCGCTTGGCGCGCTTGACGACGGCGTCGAGGTCGCCGGTCAAACTGCCGGTATCCGGAGCGTCGTCCTGGAGTAGATCGGGCCGCCAGTAAACGAGGGCGTCGGTCATCAGGGCGGCTTTTGATGACCACCGCCGATAGATCGCGGCCTTGCCGACACCGGCCTGTGCCGCGATGTCGTTCATGTTCGCCGCGTCATAGCCGTGCTCGGCCAGCGCCGCCAACGCGGCATCGAGGATCGCGGGATCGCGAGACCGATCCAGCCGCCCCTCGGTGCGCTGGCGAAGTTTCGATTCAAGTTCTGCCATGGGTCCGGGCCTGTCCACTAACGATGTCGTTGTCGACAGCTTGGCAGACCCGCCGGTGCGTTTCACCTAGCGGCCAGTTGTGGGAACCCGCGATGGTCAAGCCTGAGCCCGCGCACCCGCCGCGAGAGGCTTTGCCTGCCAGAGCGTCAGCCGTCTCGCCGGCGGAGCAGCTCGAACCAGTTATGCGGCACGCGCCCGCGCGGCCCGGAGACCGACTGGTCCTCGGGACGGCACTCGGGTGGCGCCAGCCCAGGGCCGTCGTAATAGTCGTTGGCCTCGTAGTTCCAGAACCAGTTCTCGCCGGGCTCGAACGACCGGATGATCGGATGTCCGGTCTGCTGCCAGTGCTTAGTCGCATGACGAGACAGCGAATCGTCGCAGCACCCGATGTGCCCGCAAGCGGCGCAGCGCCGCAAGTGCACCCACCAACCACCGGCCTCATCGCACTCGACGCAGCCCGTGCCGCTGGGCGGCACCGATGGGTCGACAGGAGCAGTCATCAGCGCCCTCTTCCTCGTTTATGGCAGCCGCTGGAGCCTCTGCGCGGGATGCTACCGCCGTGGGTGGCGCGACAACATCACGTCGAATTCCAACCGTCGACTACTGGCCGGCATTTGCTGCGATACTTTCAGCGTGAGTCCCAACAACCTTGGCCGCCTCGTGATGCGAGCCGCGCCAGTTATCAATGCCCCGATTGCCGCGCTGGCCAACTCGCGCCGCTTTGGCCGGCTGATCAATCGCAACATCACGGTGCTGACTTACACGGGCCGGCGCTCCGGACGCACGTACAGCATCCCGGTGGCCTACCACCGTTCCGGTGGCGACATCGTCATCAGCGTCAACATGCCCGACGCGAAGACCTGGTGGCGGAACTTCCTCGGCGCCGGGGGGCCCTTGACGTTGCGGCTGGACGAGACCGACCGCGCCGGGCACGGCATCGCCACGCGGGACGAAAAGGGAGCCGTCACCGTCACGGTGCGGCTGACCGAGACGACTTCGTAGCTTCCACGTTTCCCGTCCAGGCGATCCGCGATTGGCAGCGTCGAGCGAAACCTAGATCACGACAAGGTGTTTGAATCCTCAGGAGGTCGGAAACTGTTTTCCCGCTCGCGCCAGACGCCTGACACACCATCCTGGTTCACCACAGCGCTCGATCAAAAGCCGGACCACTGCGACGTTGACGTCGACGGTTGCCGCATACACCTGCGCGTCTGGGGCGACGCCGACCAACCTCCGGTGGTGCTCGTCCACGGTGGCGGGGCGCATTCGGGGTGGTGGGATCATGTCGCGCCGTTCTTTTCCCGCACCCATCGGGTGATCGCGCCGGATCTGTCCGGGCACGGCGACAGCGAAGCGCGCGGCAGCTACGACCTGCGCATCTGGGCAGGCGAAGTGATGGCGGCGGCGGCCGCCGCCGGCCCCGCTGGGCGGCCGACGATCGTCGGCCACAGCATGGGCGGCTGGGTGGTCTCCACGGCCGCAATGCATTACAGCCAGCAGATCAACAGCATGCTGGTGATCGATTCGCCGTTGTGGGAGCGTGCGCCGGAGGAAGGGCGACTACGCCGCCGCAAACACAACCACTACCGGACGAAAGACGAGATTTTGGACCGCTTTACGGCGGTGCCCTCGCAGGAGTTGATCCTGCCGTATGTGCGGCAGCACATCGCGGACGAGTCGGTGCGCAGGACCGACGATGGATGGATTTGGAAGTTCGACCCGGCGATCTTCGGCGGTGAGTTTCTCGAGCCGACGCCCGCCGACGAGGAGTCATTGGAGACCATGCTGGCCGCGATGCGCTGCCGCGTAGGTTATTTGCGATGCGAAGCCGGATTGGTGCCGCCCGACATGGCCGAACGGATCAGGTCCCTGCTGCAGTTGCGTGGGCCGTTCGTGGAGCTGGCCCTGGCCGGCCACCATCCCATGCTGGACCAACCGCTCCCCTTGGTAGCGACGTTACGAACCCTGCTGGAGTTCTGGTCGATCACCTAGGGCGCCAAGACGGTACGCGTTCGAGAAAGGGGTGAGATGTCTGAGAGGCCCAGCGTCGGTTCGTGGCCGGCGGCGTTACCCGCCGTGCAGGTACGGATGGCCCGCCCCACGGCCCGGCTGGAACACGTTGTCGAGTTCTACAGGGACGTATTGGGTTTGCCTCAACTGGATGTCGCGGATGACGATGAATGGTCGGTCGTCATGTTCGGCCTGCCCGGCGATCAATACAACATCGAATTCGTGGCCCATCGTGACGGCATCGACGGAACCGCGCCCACGCGGGAGAACCTGCTGGTCTTCTACTTCGACTCGACCACCGCGTAGCAAGCCGTCGCGACCAGGTGCCGCGACGCGGGAGCCGTGGAGGTCGCGCTCGACAACCCGTGGTGGGGCCGCAACGGTGCGATCGCCTTTCTCGACCCGGACGCGTGGACCATCGTGCTGATGCCGGCGCCCGTGCCCTTGGGCCGCCCAGGGCGTTAAGCCCTTGCGCGCCTGGCCAACTTCGCGGGTTGGTCGATGATGAGGGCCCTGCCCTGTTGCCGGATCCACCCGCGTTGGGTGAAATCCGATAACGCCTTGTTGACCGTTTCACGCGAGGACCCCACGAGTTGCGCTAGTTCCTTCTGCGTGAGGTGGTGCTCGACCAGGACCGAGCCCCCGGTGGTGGTGCCGAATCGCATTGCCAGATCGAGAACTTGCTTGGCCACCCGGGCGGGGACATCGGTGAAGATCAGGTCGCACAGCGTGTTGTTGGTGTGGCGAAGGCGCCGTGCCAACACCCGCAACAGCTGCTCGGCGATTTCGGGGCGTTCGACGATCCAGGTCCGCAACGCGCGGCGGTCCATCCGCACCGCTTCCACCTCGGTCAGGGTGATCACCGTGGAGGTGCGCGGGCCGGGATCGAACAGCGCAAGCTCACCGAACACGTCCCCGGGGCCCAGCACCGCAAAGACGGTTTCACGACCGTCGGTGGTCTGATGACGGATCTTCACCGAGCCCGACAGGATGACGTAAAGGTCGTCACCGAGCTCGCCCTCCACGAAGACGGTGCGCCGGCGCGGGAACGATACGTGCTGCAGGTGGCGAGCCAACGCATCAACCGCGTCGGGAGCGATCCCCTGGAAGATGCCAGCTCGCGCCAATACCTCGTTCACGCCGCCCCTTTCAACGCGTTTCGCACGGCGTTGCGCGCGCTAGGCGCTGCTCCGGAGTGGGGGCGTCTTGGCTCGCGGTGCAGACCTTACACCAGGGGGCAGTTCCGTAACGTAGCAGGCCGCGCCCGCGACCTCGGCGCGGAACGTGAGGCGGGCGAGCCGTTCAGGCGGCGGGCGTGGTCACCGTCGACGCGACGGTCACCTCGGAGTACAGGTTCCCGCACGCGTCGCAATGCACCTGATACTCGAGCTTGTCGCCATCGCGCTCAAGAAACCGGTACTGCGCCCACGCCATGCAGCGCGGGCACCGTGCACGACCGTGCTCGATTGCCATTCGCCAACCCCTTAACTCGCCACAGACATACTGGAAGTACCCCGTGCGAAGCCGGTCTAACCATCGGGTGGTCGGCGCTTAGTAGTTCAGCCCCGAGAACATGACGCGGCCGGGATCGTATTTCTGCCGTACGGCGCTCAGCCGGGACAGGTTCGGGCCGAAGTAACGCGACGCCGGCTGGTTGGCCTCGACGTAGTTCACGTAGCCGCCGACCGAATACCGTTGCACCGCTTGATGTGCCGTGTTGAGCCAGTTCGTCGCGGCCGCGGGATCGCCGGTCTCCACATACCACTGCACCAGCGCCGACTGCCGGCGCCATGGAAAGGCGGTGGCAGTCGGCGCCACCGCGGCCAGAGCGCCGTCCATAGCGTGCATGATGGCCAGCATTCGGCCGGCACCGCGGGGAAAGGCATTGACCGCCGCGGCGATGCCCTGCGCCACGCCCGCATCGACAGTCGCGAAGACGTCGGATCCTCCGACGTACCCGAGCGGTGAGGGGTTGAGGTTGCCGACGGCCAGATAATTCACCAAGTCCATGTAGTTGAAGGTGTGGCTCTCGGTACCCGACGGCTGCAGCCCCACCGCCTGGGTGATCGCGGCCGCAGCGCTGCTACCCGACCCGGCCGGGCAGGTGGCCAGGATGCGGCAATGCACGCCCATCGGGTCGACGGTGGCGTCCGCCAACGCCCAGCTGTTGCGGTCGGCGGTGCGTAGCCAGTTCTGCCAACCGACGAGGACCTGCGCGAACGACTGCGGCGGGAAGTTGAGATTGACGACGTCGACGTCCTTGGTGGGGAACGTGGCGAAGGTGAGCGAGGTCGTCACGCCGAAGTTGCCGCCACCGCCGCCGCGCAATGCCCAGAACAGGTCCGGGTTGCTGGCGGCGGACGCGGTGACCGCCTGGCCGCTGGGCAGCACCACCGACGCCGACGTCAACTGATCGCAGAGCAGCCCGGCGTGCCGGGACTGGGCTCCCATGCCGCCGCCGAGCGCGTGCCCCGCTGCACCGACCGACGGACACGTACCGGTCGGGACACCGCGACCAACCGCGGCCAGTGTCCGGTGCATCGTGTACAGGCTCGTCGCCGGCGTCACCGTCACCTGCCCGGTGGCGGCGTCGTAATTGGCGTCCCCGGGCAGCTGGCGCAGGTCCAGCACCATGGCGCCGTTGGCGGTCGACGCGCCGATGTAGGAGTGCCCGCCGCTGCGCGGGGCGACCTTGAGGTTGTGGGCGGCCGCGAAGGCCATCGCCTTCTGCACGTCGGCCGCCGACGTCGGCGTAACCACCGCCGCGGGCGTCAGTCCGTTGTAGTTGGTGTTGAAAACCTGTTTGGCCCCGGCGAATTGGGGGTTGTCGGGAAGCAAGACCTTCCCGCCGAGGGCGGTGGACAGACCCTCCCAACCGGTAGCCCTCGGATCGGCGGCGGCTCGGGGTGCGCCGAGGACGGCCCCGGTGGCCAACGCTCCGACAGCGCCCCGCAGAAACGTCTGCCGCGAGAATTCACGCGCCATCGTCGGACTCCCGCGATTGCGTCATGCCCCGAATTGTCGGCCACGAGAAGCGTGGTGCCGCACGACGTGTCGGGAGGTGATGGAAACGTGCCCGAACCGTTATTTTGGCCCGGTGCACAGGCTGGGGGTTTCCGGTCTTGCGCCGACTCCCTCGACCATGGTTGGCTCAAATACCCCGTAGGGGTACGCTTTCCGTCATGGGCGAAGCGTGGACGGTGTTCGTCGGGTCACGATGTTGCATGCCATGATCGGCGAACCGGCGCTGCGCTGGACGGTCACCGTACTGTTCGGCGCGAGCGTCGCCATGTACGCGTATGTCGCTGTCGCGCAACATGACCGGTGGACGAGCCGGATCACTCACCTGCTGCACCTGACGATGTCGGTCCTGATGGTTTTGATGGTGTGGCGCGTGGGGCTCGACCTGCCCGCACTGGGTCCGACCGTCTTTTTTCTCCTATCCTGCGTCTGGTTTGTGGGCGTTGCCGTCTGGGCCTCGTCGGCATCGCACCAGCGATTGAAGACCTGCTACTACGCGGTGACGATGGCGGCGATGGCGTGGATGTACGCGCTGATGAGCGGGGCTGCGCCGGCCGTTTCCACACACCTGCGCTCGCAACCGGATTCGGCGGTGATGGACATGCCTGGCATGAAGCAGCCCTCACACGAGATGCCCCCGGGCTCGGCCGGCTTCTCCTGGGTTACCGCGGCGAACTGGATCGGGATGGTGGGATTCGCCGCGGTGGCCCTGTATTGGGCCTACCGCATCGTCGGCGGACGCCGGACGGCGCGGGCGCCGACCACCGCGCCGGTGATGCGGTGGGAACCGGTGTATCAAGCGTTCACCGCCGCCGGCACCGCGCTCATGTTCGACGCGCTGGTCGGGTAAAGGGCAGCGGCCGGCGGTTCCTAACCGGCGCCTTTGCCGTTGTCGACCCGGTAGACGGCGCCGTGGACCGCGGCCGCGGCGTCGCTGGCGAGGAAGGCGATCACGCTGGCGACGTCGAGGGGTTGCATCATTCCGCGCGGCGACGCCGTGCGCATGATCAGGTCGTAGTTGGGATCGTCTGGCGCGCTGAACTGTTCGATCTGCGGCGTAAGCATGCCGCCGGGGCAGACCGCGTTGACCCGCAACCGATCTGCGGTGTACTCCACCGCCAGCGCACGGGTGAGGCCGATCAGGCCGTGCTTGGCGGCACAGTAACCGGCCGAATACGCCTGCCCCTCGACTCCGGCGATGGAGCTGACGTTGACGATGTTTCCGCCGCGTTGCAGCAGGTGCGGCAGCGCCGCCCTGCACAGGTAGAACGGCCCATTGAGGTTGACCGCGAGGTCCTGGTCCCAGTCGTCGTCGGTCATCGACTCCGTCCGGCGCATCTGGTGGCGTCCCGCAACGTTGACGAGGATGTCCAGGCCGCCGAAGTCACGGACGCACTGCTCGACCGCGTCCCGGCAGGCCAGCACCGATCCGATGTCTACCGACGCGAATCCGCCACGTTCGATATCGGCGAAGACGTCGGTCAAGCGTCCGGTGTCACGGCCGATGCCGAAAACCGTTGCGCCCTCGCGGTAAAACAACTTTGCCGTTTCGGCGCCCAGGCCCGACGACGCTCCGGTCACCAACGCCACTTTGCCCTGAAGTGCAGCCACGTCAGTGCACCTTAATAGGAACGCAACCGCACCATGCCGCCGCGTCGAAATTGGCGGGGCGCAACTACTCTCAGCCCGTATCTGGCGGCCACGTCGGAGACGATGCGTTCGGCCCGGAGGCGCTGCTGGATCCGGCGCGCGGTGATCATCGCGAGCAGGTTGATGGCCTGCCTACTCAGCGCAACCCGGCTCGTTCGCTTCTTCCAGCTCTGCGGTGCCGAAGCCGCGCGTCGTCCGAAGTAATAGCCGATGCAGCCAGCTGTCGCGAGCGCGGCGATGACCGCGAATACCGTCACGTGTCGAGCGTCCTTCGTCGCCGTCGCGAGAAGGTCACGCACCGGCTACACCTCGGCCAACAAGTGCGGTCCGACGCGCGGATCACGGGCGGAAGACCACCCACCTCATCGCGCTGTACATGTACACCGCTTCACACATGCCCGCCCCCAGCCGCGAGAGCTGATACTGCACTCCGATGGCGGTCAGCGCGGTGGTCACCCCGAGGATGAAAGCCAGGTAGTTGACGGCCACCACCACGACGTAGGTCACGACCTGCGGCCCCACGGGTGCGTGGGACCGGAAATTGAACATGCGATTGAGGACGTAACTGAGCGTGAACGCGCAGACGTAGGCACACGTGACCGCGATCGGCACCGGAAGGCCGAGCGCACCACGCAAACCCGTGAGGATCGTCAGATCAACGCCGAAGGTGAAGCCGTTGATCACACAGAAGCCGACAAACGTCGGCGCCACGTATGCCCCCAGCCCCAGCGGCATCCGCGCGACGAACGCCGCACACCAGGAGTGGAACCGGCCGGCCAGGCGTGACTGACTCGTCGACGGTTCCGCTCGCACATGAGCACGGTGTCATGACCAGGTATCCACCGCGTGATCAGCTGGCCAACTGAGATCAACGGCGCACCCTTCGACTTGGTGCTTTGCCGCGGATGGAGGCCATACGGTGCAGTCGGCGCGCACCGAAATCGTCATCGCCGCCGCGTTGACAGTCCTTGCGACAGCCTCGGCGGTGACGGCCGTAATCTTTCGCTCGACGATTGCGTGGCGGCTGATCGGCAGTCTTACCCTGCTGGCTCTGATCTTGGTCGGCCCGTTGCTGTGGGTCTGCTACCACATGGCTTTCTGAAGTCGGCTGCAAAAGGCCGGATCCCCTGCTAAGCGGGGCCGATATCGTCATCACCATTGCCTCTGCGCAAGTGCCGGTCAGCGGAAGCGGCGGCGCAGCGCTTGGCCCCTCCGGTGGCCTGGTATCGGCACGTTAGTGTGCGTGGGTCGGCATCCGTGAACAGGCCGATAGAAAAGTTGGCAACTCATGACAGCAGCAGCAGAAACGTCGGCGCTCGAATCGCGGGTCGGCCACTACTACCAGATCGACGACACTTACCAGGTCGGCCGCGAGAAATTGCGCGAGTTCGCCCGTGCCGTGCAGGACTACCACCCTGCGCACTGGAAACTCGCCGCCGCGGCTGAACTGGGATATCCGGACCTGGTGGCTCCGCTGACGTTCACATCGGCCCCGGCTATGGCAGCCAACCGCCACTTGTTCGAATCGGTGGTCATCGGCTACGAGATGTATCTGCAGACCGAGGAAGTCTTTGAGCAGCACCGACCGATCGTGGCCGGCGACGAACTGCGCATTGACGTCGAACTGTCATCGGTGCGCAGGATCGCCGGCAGGGACTTGATCACCGTGACCAATACATTCACCGACACCGCCGGCGAGCGGGTACACACCCTGCACACCACCGTCGTCGGCGTCACCGCCGAGGATGTCGATCCGGCGATCAGGACCGTCGCGCAGCAAGTGATGATGCACGACGTGAACCTCGCCGGAATCGACTACTCCGAAGTGGACTATCAGAAGACGGTGCGGCCGGCGGACGAGGTTCGAATCGCCCAGGGAGGCACGACGCGCACCCCGGGGACACCGTCCTTCGATGAGGTTAAGGTCGGCGACGAGTTACCGGTGCACCACGCCCGACTGTCGCGCGGCGACCTGGTGAACTACTCCGGCGTGGCCTGCGACGCCAACCCGCTTCATTGGGACGAGAACCTCGCCAAACTGGCGGGGCAGCCCGACGTGATCGCGCACGGCATGCTCACCATGGCGCTGGGCGCCGGATTCGGCTCCGCATGGTCGGGCGATCCCGGTGCGGTCACCCGCTACGCGGTGCGGCTGTCGCAGCCCGTGATCGTGTCGGCCACCGAGGGTGCCGACATCGAATACAGCGGCCGGATCAAGTCGCTGGACCCCGAAACCCGCACCGGAGTCGTGATCGTCGGCGCAAAGTCGGCCGGCCGCAAGATCTTTGGCCTGGCGACGTTGAACATCCGCTTCCGCTGACTGTAACGGCGCCTGCGATCAACTTTCAGCTGTTTGGTCGTCGATGAACTCTAGCCCAGCGCGAATAGCGGGGCGGTGGCGCAGGATTCGGTAATGAGCGAGTCGGCCGAGCCCGCGCGTGGTCATTAATCGTGCGCCTTGCCATGACGATGCGAGCCGCTCACTTGCGGCATAGGGGCTGTCTGGGTCGTCGGGGTCATGGATCAGCAGCAGCGGCGGGTAGTTGGCTCGTCGACCGATCCGCGTCATGTTCGTTTCCGGCAGTGGCATGGCGATTCGTTCTTCCAGACGCCGATGCAGGCCCGCGCGGATCCGGCGGCCGAAGCCGTGGCGTGCGGCGAACAGGTCGAGATAGAGCGGGAAATCGCCCATGGGCGCCAAGAAGACGAAGCGCCCGACGGGTGCGCCCTTCGCCGCCGCCATTGCAGCCGCATTCGCTCCGAGTGAGTGAGCTACCACCGCGTGGGCGGGCCCGTGGGCCTCGATCATCGCCGCAACGGCGTCGGCACACTCGATGGACGTGGTACGCCCGGGCGCAAGCGCACCCGGATCAGATTCGTTGTGACTAGGCAAGTCGAATGCAATGACCCGATACCCCGCCTCCACCAGCGGTTTGACGAACACCGCCAAATGCGCGCGCTGTCCGCCCCAACCGTGTACCAGGTATATCGGCCGCCCCTCGCCCCATTCCTCACCAGCGATCCGATGGCCATCCCAATAGGCTTCTATCGGCCTGCCCGGGGACACGCCCGGCGGCATGCGCAGGCTCGACTCGAGAACCGGTGGGGTACACCATAACTCGACTGCCCACCGCGATCCCAGAGAGGGCGCGACCCGCTCGAGCAGCCAAAAAAGTCGGCGCACTCGCGCATCCACCGGGGGAAGGACTCCGGAGCCGACGACATCGAGCGGGGCGATCTCGCCCGCCTGTGCCTGCGCCGACGCCGGTCCTGGTGGTCCTTCGGTCATGAATCGCGATCATAGGTAGGCAACACGCACCGACTATAGCGTCGCCACACATCTCGAATTCTTCGGCCTGAACGGTATGTGGATGGTCGTGCCTGCCATTTCGGCCTAGCTGCTGCTTCAATTGACCATAGAATGCGCGGGCAGCTGGCCGCGATCTTCTAAGAAAGCGCGAAGACGCTCCAGAAGCGTTTGCCCGCAGCGTAATCCGTGCTTGATGGGCGGTGGCCTCAGTAGGACCAGGGGTAGACGAACAGCGGCCCGGTGGGGCCGTATGCGAGGAGCCATGCCAGTGCGCACAAGATCAGTAGCTGGATCGCCCAATGCAATAAATGGATCCGGTGCGCCGAATGTAGCTCGAACCGGATGACGTGGTTGAGCCTGGCAAGATCGCCGGCACTCAGGAACACTTTCCCCGTCCCGACCCTGAGCACGTAGCCGCCCGTCCCGCTGGGACGATTCACGCGGACGAGATGGATTCGATTCCCATCGCCGTCTCGCAGGCCTATGAGGCTGGTTAGCTCCGATTGTTCCACGGTGTGCCCACTTAGCTAGGGTCCTGGCGGCCTCGTGCTGTTGGAACCTCACGCTACTCCCCGCGGCAATTGCACACAATACTCTGTCCCGCAGGTAATTTCGTTGCAGCGATGCTCTTCACTAGCACGCGTTCGGAGTGGCCTTGCACGTGACCTTATCCCCGCCATTGACTACCGTGCAGCCCCAGCGCCCTCAGCGAGTCACCGCGCTCCGGTCACGCACCTACCAGACGCGGTGGTCACCGCGAGCGTGGGGATATTCGTCGTCGGGCAGCGGAACCGACTGTTGTTGTTCGGCCCAGTCGGCAGGGTCTGCCTCTACCGGGAGAAAGCTGCGCAGCGCGCCCGAATGTCCGCGCAGCGCGCCGTTGCGGATTGCTTGTGCGATCACGGCTACCCCTTCCTTGTCTATCTGCGAATAACACTGATTAGCAGCGGTTTTCAGCTTCGACGACACCGTGGCTGGATTATGTGAGGGCGGGCCGCCCGCCCCGGAAACGAGTCGCCTGGCTGTGGCGGTGGCATGCCTCTTCCCCATCGGGATTCAGGTAGCGCCCACGGTATTGCCCGGCCGGCGGACTGGCCCGGTCATCCTCGTTGTGATGCCATCACCTGCCTTCCTCTAAGTTGGGTCGCCAGTTGTCGCACATGTGGCTCGCGGAGGGCTGCGCTGCACGGCACGCACGTCGGTCGCAGGCGCACTCCAGGGCCGCAGACATACCGTTGAGGACCGACCAGGTGACCGGGGCGCGGCCAAAGCGCAACCGACCACTTGGCGCGATGGGGGCGGACGATGCAGGCTGGCCGTCGCATCGCGCAAGATGGCGTCGACCTCAGCGAATAATCCGGACAATTCTGGGCTCTCGTCCAGCAGGAGCGCGGCCGGCCCGACTGCGAAAACCTCGGTGACCGTGCGGGGCGTCACCGCCGCCCCGGCGCTGCAGTGCGTCATCACGAACCCGCCTTCCAGCATCGAACCAGCCGATCTACGCGCTGATGGCGGCGTGCTGCCTGTCCTCGCGCTTGACCGCGATCCGGCGTGGCTTGGCTTTCTCAGCTACCGGGATGCGCAAGCGCAGAACCCCCGCGTCATAGGACGCATCGATCTGGTCGGTGTCGAGATTGTCGCCGAGCACCAACTGTCGGCTGAACACCCCCCGCACCCGTTCGGTTGCCAGCATCTCCCGGCGTGGGTCGACGTCGGGGCGTTTTGCTCGCACCGTCACCACATTCCGTTCGATATCGAGGTCCAGCGATTGTTCGTCGATTCCCGGCAGATCGAATTCGACGACGAACTGCTCGCCGTCGCGCCAGGCATCCATCGGCATCACCGCGGGATGCGCCGCGGTACCCGACACCTGCTGAGTGAAGCGATCGAGGTCACGAAACGGATCGCTACGCATCAACATGGCCGTCACCTCCAACACTCCCATCTATCTGGTTGTCCCCATCGATTATCTATGCCGTGCGGCATACATTTCTATATAGCTCGGATGGGCGGACTTGGCAAGCGAGTGTTGGAAAATCTTCTGCCACTGGGTTAATGGGGTCCCTGCGCTTATGACGGACCGCCGCGGCGACACCGGAGGCTGCCGACCCGCCGGGACCATGCGTCCGACCCGCTTGCCGACCCAGCGAGCGTCACGGGTCGAACACGATGGAGCTTCTACCTACGTCACTGTAGACATCTCACGAGTGCTCACCGGCCGGCGGCTCGGTGATCAGCCTCCCCGCAACAAAGGCTCAAGCCCGTCAACGGCACGCCGATCGGTTCCCATTAGGTTCTCAAATCCACTGTCCAATTGCGGAGCTCTGACCTGCGCTAACGCAGTTTGTCTCGCGTCGTGTCCACAGCGATTTGTCCCACGTGCGTATCCATTTTTCAGCACCTCTCAACCGTCAGGCCGCAAATCATGACTTGGCCTTTTCAGACGGCAGCTGATCGCCGCTCGGCGTCCTACCGGCGCGACTTGCTGCGGCTGCGGGCCGGTGCGCGCGTGCCGGCCTTGGGCTGTAACTCCGCGCGGGCATGAGGCCCCAGCCAGCGAACTACGCGCTCTGCCGACGGTTTGGCGGTATCGGCGACGAGATCGCCGATCGTGGTCGAGGCCAGCGAAGCCCGGTACGCGGCTTCGGCGTCGGACATCACCGAGGCGATGCGGCACGGCGTCCGGCATTGCGTTTTCGTCAACCCGACCGGCCCGCGTTGACGAATCTCGGCGCAGCGGAATCCGCGTTCGCCGCCGCTGAGCGCCTCCACCACGTCGAGCACCCGAATCTTGGCTGCGGGCCGCGACAGCCGGTAGCCGCCGGCCACCCCTGGGACCGACTCCAGCACGCCAGCGTTGACCAGTGATTTGAGCACCTTGGCCAGGTACGGTTCGGGCAGGTCGAAGAATTCGGCGAGCCGACGCCGCGCCAACGGCGTACCGTCGCTTTGCGCAAGCAACCAGCAGCAGTGCAGCGCCCATTCGGTGCTCTGAGGTAACCTCACCGCCCGATTGTAGACGTATCGAATCTACGATAGAGGTGCCGGTCCAATTTCAACGGTTGCGGCGCGGCTCGGTGGCGATGAGCAATGTCGGCCAACGGCCGCGATTGCAGGCCGCGGCCGCCGTTCGTCGTTCTCACTATGCTGTACTGCGCTGGAGTTCGAAGATCGGGATGGTTCTCTTCGTCTGCTCCTGATAGTCGGTGAAGCTGGGATTCTGCTCAATCAAGAATGGCCACAACGCATCGCGCTCTTGCCGAGGCAGCTCACGTGCCGTCGCATCGTATGTTTCGTCGGCGACCTCCACGACGACGCTCGGGTGAGCCCACAGGTTGTGCGCCCAGGCGGGGTTGACCGGGCTGCCGGCGAATGCCGCGATGACGTAACGCCTGTCGTTGTGATCGAATCTGAAAAGTGGTGTCTCGACGGGGTTTCCCGATTTGGCCCCCACAGTGTGCAGGATCAGACTCGGTAGTCCTGCCAAGGGACCGCTGATGATCTGGCCATGGTTGGCTCGAAACTGCGCCAGTACGTTGGCGTTAAACGCCTTCTTCGCGGCGGGATCCGCGTCATGGGCGAGGCTGGAAATATCGGTATCGGCGGTCATCTCGTTTTTCCTTTCTAGTTGCTTGACAACGCGTTGGTGGCCGGGATTGGCCGGAGCCGACAGGCATCCGCGGCACGCCGTTCCTGTCGAGCGGCAACACCGGCCATCAGAGAATCCATTCCCGCCTGAGCCGATCTGCATTGCGAATCGTGGACCTGGAATATACATGTTAACTTGGACGTTAACCATCTACGTTCGCATGTCAATCGACGAAAGTAGGCGAGTTCATGCCCCTCGGTGTTGATCAGCACGAGCACCCATTGGTCATCGGCGATGCGGACCTCGCGAAGCGACGCGAACGACGGATCGCTGAGCTCTACGACACCGATGCACAGTTCCGCGCCGCCCGACCTGACCCCGCGGTGCTCACGGCCGCCACGAAACCGGGCCTTCGACTTGCTGAGGTGCTGCAGACGTTCTTCGAGGGCTACAGCGAGCGCCCAGCTCTGGGTCAGCGGGAGATTGAATTGATCACCGACCCGGAGACGGGGCGCACGAGTGCGTCACTGCTGCCAGTGTTCGAGACCATCACCTATCGGCGGGTCTGGCAGCGCGTCAGGGCTCTTGCTGCGGCGTGGACGCACGACGCCCACGCACCGCTCACCGCGGGCGACTTCGTCGCCACCATCGGGTTCTCCAGCGCTGATTACTTCGTAGTCGATTTGGCGTGTGCCTACCTGGGATTGGTCGCGGTTCCCCTGCAGCACAACGCTACGTTGGGACGGCTGCAACCCATGATCAGCGAAACCGCACCGAAGGTCATCGCGGTGAGTGCCACCTACCTCGAGCTTGCTGTGGCAGCCGCCGCGCACCACAACGACGCGTTGCGCCATCTCGTCGTTCTTGACTACCGGCCCGGAATTGATGCCCAGCGTGAGGCGCTGCAGAATGCCCGCGAACAGCTCGCCCAGACCAATCCGCAGATAGTCGTCGAGGTCATCGACGACGTCGTCGCGCACGCCGCCGGATTACCCTCGGTACAGCCGTACACCGGCGGCTCACCCGACCGGCTGGCCATGATTCTTTACACCTCCGGCTCCACAGGTACACCAAAGGGCGGTGCCAGCACCGAAGCTGCCGTGGCACGGCTGTGGACATCATCGTTTCTGACTGACAACGACGCCCCGGCGATCAACGTGAACTTCATGCCGCTCAACCACGTCGTCGGCCGGCTGTCGCTGATCTCCTCGGTACAAGCCGGCGGCACCAACTACTTTGTCGCACAACCCGATTTGTCGACGCTGTTTGATGACTGGGCCCTGGTACGGCCCACGGCGCTCGGACTGGTACCCCGTGTGGTTGAGATGCTCTATCAACGACACCGCAACGGCGTGGAGCGGTTGATCAGTCAAGGTGCCGATCCCGCCGCCGCACGACGACAGGCGGATACCGAGCTGCGCGAGAAGGTCCTCGGTGGACGCGTCGTATCCGGTTTCGTCAGCACCGCGCCCCTGTCGGCAGAAATGCGCACCTTCCTGGACACCACCTTCGCCACACACTTCATCGACGGCTACGGCTCTACCGAAGCCGGCGCAGTCGCGCGCGACGGCGTGATCGTCCGCCCGCCGGTCACCGACTACAAACTCGTCGACGTGCCCGAACTGGGCTACTTCACCACCGATCGGCCGCACCCACGCGGAGAGCTAAGGGTCAAGTCGGCGGCAATGTTCCCCGGCTATTTCAAACGGCCCGAGACGACGGCGGAAGTCTTCGACGACGAGGGGTACTACAAGACCGGCGACGTCATGGCCGAGATCGCGCCCGATCATCTGGTCTACCTCGACCGTCGAAACAATGTCCTGAAACTGGCCCACGGCGAATTTGTCGCTATCGCCAACCTAGAGGCGATCTACACCGGGGCAGCATTGGTCAACCAGGTCTTCGTGTACGGCAACAGCGAACGCTCCGGCTTGCTGGCTGTCGTCGTGCCTACCCAACACACGTCCGAGCAACACACCGACCCCGACGCCCTCAAGGCCGCGCTCACCGCCTCCTTGCACCGCACGGCCACCGCCGCTGAACTGCAGCCCTACGAATTTCTCCTGGATATCCTGGTCGAAACCGAGCCCTTCACTGTCGACAACGGTCTGCTGTCGGGGGTCGGAAAATTGTTGCGCCCCAACCTGACAGCGCGCTACCGAGACAAACTCGAACAGATGTATTCCGATATCGATTCAGCGCGCGACGACGAGTTACGCCAGTTACGCGACCTGGCGGCGAGCCGGCCCGCAATCGAGACCGTCGTCAACGCGGCCGCCATCATCTTGGGATCCCGCGACATCGATCACGGCACTCATTTTCTGGATCTCGGCGGGGATTCGTTATCGGCGTTGACATTCGCCAATCTCCTCGACGACGTTTTTGGAATCGAGGTCCCCGTCGCTCGCATCATCAACCCGGCCGGCGATCTTGCCGACCTGGCTAACTTCATCGTTAAACACCGTTCGGCCGTTACCACCCGACCGAGTTCGTCATCCGTGCATGGGGGCGACCACGAGGCCCGAGCGGCTGACTTGACCCTCGACAAATTCATCGACGCCGCAACGCTTTCCACCGCACCGGAACTGCCCCGTGCCACCGGCGAGCCCGGCACCGTCCTGCTAACCGGCGCCACCGGCTGGCTGGGCCGGTTCCTGGTCCTGCAATGGCTTGCGCAGAAATCCCGAACCGGGGGCACCCTGATCGCACTGGTGCGCGGCCGCAACAACGCCGAGGCACGACAGCGGCTCGACGCCGTGTACGCCGGTGACGCCGAGCTAGCCGAGCGCTATCACGCTCTGGCCGCCGATCACTTGACGGTACTCGCCGGTGACGTCGCCGAACCAGATCTCGGAGTCGATGTCGACACGTGGCACACCCTTGCCGGCGAGGTTGACTTGATCGTGCACCCCGCCGCGCTGGTCAACCATGTACTGCCCTACCGGCAACTGTTCGGGCCCAACGTCGTTGGGACCGCCGAAGTGATTCGCTTGGCGCTGACCAATCGCATCAAGGCGGTCAACTACTTGTCGACAGTGGCAGTTGCGATGAGTGTGGATTCCCAAGAATTTCTCGAAGACGGGGACATTCGTTCGGTCAGCAGCACGAGGCCGATCAACGGCGACTACGCCAATGGATACGCCAATAGCAAATGGGCCGGCGAGGTGTTGTTGCGCGAGGCGCACGATCTGTGCGCACTGCCGGTAGCCGTCTTCCGCTGCGACATGATTCTTGCCCACTCTCACTACCCGGGCCAACTCAATGTCCCCGATATGTTCACCAGACTCCTACTGAGCCTGCTGTACACCGGTATCGCGCCCGAAACGTTCTACCGCACCACCGCTTCCGCGCATCGGCCACGTGCTCACTACGACGGATTACCAGTCGACTTCGTCGCCGAGGCTATTACCTCAATCGGGCGCCAAACGTCGCACGCCGATCACGGATTCCGCTCCTACGACGTCATGAATCCCCACGACGACGGTGTCTCGCTCGACACTGTGGTCGACTGGTTGATCCACAGCGGCCATCCCATCACCCGGCTCGCGGACTACCGGCAATGGCTCGACCGTTTCGAGACCCGACTGAGGTCACTGCCCGAACAGCAACGCCAACTCTCCGTACTGCCACTGCTTCATGCCTATCGCAGCCCCGAGCAGCCCCTGCTCGGGGCTGCGGCGCCCACGGAGGTGTTCCAGCAAGCCGTCAAAACCGCGAATTTAGTTGGCTACGAGGGCATTCCGCACATTGACGAGGCGCTGATCAACAAGTATCTTGCCGACCTGAAGCGTCTAAATCTGTTGTAACCCGGCTGTGCCGGCCCACTCCCATCGAGGGCTGGAAGCACGCCATCGACCACCAGCAACCGCGGAAATCGCTTGCTACTTCACCGACGACGCGTTGTTTCTTGGTCCCACCCGTACGCCAGTGTCTTCAGTGTTGAGCTTCGAGCATGAATTCGCGCAACGTTGTTGCCAGCGCATGCTCGGCCTCCAGCGCCAAGCTGTGGCCGCACTCGTCGAACACTGCGCTGCGCCGCGCCCCTGCACAGAGGTCACGCATTTGGTCCTCAACGAGATGGGCGAAGAACTCGGTAGCGCCGATGGTCAGAATCGGAAGACTGAGCTTGCTGACCGCGAGTTCACGATTGATCTCCGCGTTGCGCAGCCCCGCTCGGTAGCTCTCCAAGCAGCCCCGCAATCCGCCCGGCGCCTTGAGGCAGCTAACCCATTCATCGATGGCGGCATCGGAGATGGAATAGGGATTGTAGGTTTCGGCTTTGATCCAGTATGCCCAAAATTCCTTCTCGTGGCCCGTGATCAGCATTTCGGGCAGATGCGGCATCCAGAAAAACGGGACGTGCCACAACCAGATCCCTTGCTGGCGGTACTGAGCCGACAGGTGCTCTCGAGTGAAGGTCGACCACTCCTCGAGTCCTCGCCCTGAGAGCAACATTTCGGCGAACGACAGCGTTTTGACCATCTCAGGCCGGGTCGCGGCGAGGACGTAACCGTATTCTGCGCCCCGGTCTTCGCCATGTACATGGAACTGATTGTGACCTAGGTGGCGCATCAGCTCTGCGAGATCTGTGGCGTTGGTCAGGCTGTCGTAGCCCTCGGATGCCGGCGGCTTGTCCGTATAGCCGAATCCCCGAAGATCGGGTGCCACTACGGTGAAATGCTCAGTGATCAAAGGAAATAGCTTATGCCAGTAGTAATGGTTTTTTGGTGTTCCATGTAGCAACAGCAGTGGCTCTCCCTGTCCCGCCGTGACGTAGTGCACCCGGATACCGTTAACGTGCGCGCGCCCATGAGTGACGGGATCACCGCGGTGGTCAAAGATTTCAACCATGTCTCTACGTTCCCTTCGTATTTGGTGGGTCAGACCAGCGGTTGGCTGCGCCGGAGACGCGGCTCACACCGCCAGCCGCCTCGGGCTGCGGGGCGGTTGTGACCGGGTCAGCGGCGTAATTCTCGGCCCAGGAAGTCGTTGACCACAGCGGCAACCTCCTCGAGCGCAGTTTCGAGTAAGAAGTGCCCGCCGTCGAACAGATGGACTTCGGCCCTCGCGGTGTCGCGGGTGAACGCGTAGGCGCCCTCGGGTCCGAAAAAAGGATCATGCTTACCCCAGACGGCGAGCACTGGAGTCTGCTTGTCGCGTAACCAGTCATGCAACTTCGGATACAGCGGCGGGTTGGTGGCGTAGTCGCGGAACATCTGCAATTGGACTCGGTCGTTGCCGGGACGTGACAGCTGTGCGTAGTCGTAGTGCCAGGTATCTGGGCTTACCACAGACTCATCCGGTGCGCCGGTGGTGTATTGGGACTTGATCGCCTCCATGGTCAGTGCGTGTCGCAGCTGCGCCTCATTCTCCGGCGACGGATCGTCCTGATAATCCCAGATCGGTTGCCAGCCTTCGGCGATGAAGCCCTCGTCATAGCCGTTGCCGTTCTGGGTGATTATGGCTGTCACCGCGTCGCGATCCCACAGCGCCAACCGCCAACCGATCGGCGCACCGTAGTCCTGCACAAAGATGGCATACCTCTCGACGCCCAGTTCCTCGAGCAGTTTCGCGGTGATCTGGGCCAGTGCGTCGAAGGAGTAGTCGAACTCCTCGACGGTCGGGGCATCAGAGAGCCCGTAGCCAAGGAAGTCGGGTGCGATGACGTGATACCAGTCGGCAAGCAGCGGAATCAGATTGCGATACATGAACGAACCGGTCGGAAATCCGTGCAGCAGCACGATTGTCGGCCCGTCGCTGGGGCCGGCTTCCCGGTAGAAGATCTGGTGATCACCGATGGTGCGATAACGATGATGAACGGCCACAGGTCTAACCTCCATAAATAGTTTTGCCGGTTATAGACAAGCACGTGGTAGTCTAACCTGTCAAGCCGTTGGAGGGGGTTAGGGTGGTGGTACGCACTGATGTCGACGAGGCGTTCTTTCTTGCCTTGCTCAACACCACGCCCGTCATTGATGGTGTGTCCCACGATGAACTCGGCGATGACCGATCCGCCGCACGCTGGATTGCCGAGCACGCCGACAATCCTCCTAAGAGAACCGATTTCGCGTTGCTACGCAGCACCCGCGATGCGCTGCAGCAAGTGATTCGCGGTCACGCCGACCCAGCGGTGCTGTCGCCGGCATTGCGGCGTGTCAATTACCATCCGATGATCCGCGACAATCACATAGAGTGGCAGTCATCTACCCCATCCAGCGATGAGCTCGCGGCCCTCGCGGTTGTGACATGGGACTATCTCCAGACCAACGCCCCTGGACGCGTGCGTGCGTGCGCGAACACCGAATGCAACCTGTTTTTGATCGACCGATCCAAGGGCAATAGCGCGCGGTGGTGCTCGATGTCGAGTTGCGGCAACCGGCTCAAAGCACGCCGGCACTACCGCCGCCAGTCCGGCTCCGCCGTCTGAGATCGCGGCGCCGGCCGTCGCCGTGCGGGGGCCGGATTGACGCGGGGCCTTCAGGTTCAACACCGAACCCGCATGCATCGCGCGCAACGCATACGCGGGTCGTTCACTGACGTCGATCGCGGCGCGGTGAACCCCTGTGCGGCACGAGCCGCAAGCTCGGCTGCTGACCATCGGGTCGCACCCGGGCTCATCGAAGACGCCTAGCTCATCCCGGTGTGGCTGGCCGCATCGCCGGTGCAGCGCGCCCACGCGGTACTACGCTGAAAACGCCTCGCACGACCGCGTTCGGCCGCGAGCAGCATGCCCCGCCGACGGCGGGTGCCGACCCAAATGCTGCCTGCGTGGTTGCCAACGCGACCAGTTCGACCGTCAGGTTGTGCTGCCCCCGCCCAGCGGGGTGTTAGTCGCGACGCCCGGGCCGGCCGGGGAATACGGTGCCGCCCACGGGCTGGCTGGATCACGTCATGCCGCCCGGGCGGTGCGCGCAACCGTTGCACCGCAGGTAAGGAGTGGTAGTACTACACTCACCAGCACCTCCTACCTCACTCCTTACCGCGCCATGTTGGTGAACCGCGACAGGTGCAGCTGGTGCGCGACCGTCACCGTCTTGGTGGGGCCGTTGCGGTGCTTGGCGAGAATGAAGTCCGCCTCTCCCCCGCGCGGGTCGTCGCGCTCGAACGCGTCCGGCCGATTCAGCAGGATCACCATGTCCGCGTCCTGCTCCAGCGATCCCGACTCACGAAGGTCCGACAGCATCGGCTTCTTGTCAGTGCGCTGTTCGGGACCGCGGTTGAGCTGGCTGATCGCGACGACGGGGACCTCGAGCTCCTTGGCCAAAAGCTTGAGGTGGCGCGAGAACTCGGACACCTCGAGCTGCCGCGACTCGACCTTCTTGCCCGACGACATCAGCTGCAGATAGTCGACGACGACCAGACGCAGGTCGGATTTCTGCCGCAGCCGGCGCGCCTTGGCCCGGATCTCCATCATCGTCAGGTTCGGCGAGTCGTCGATATACAGTGGCGCCTCGCTGATTTCGCTCATCCGGCGCGCCAGCCGCGTCCAGTCTTCGTCGCTCATGCGCCCGGACCGCATGTCGGCCAGTTTGATCTTCGCCTCCGCCGACAGCAGCCGCATGACGATCTCGGACTTGCTCATCTCCAGCGAGAAGATGACGCTGGCCATGCGGTGCTTGATCGAGCACGACCGCAAGAAATCCAGTCCCAGCGTGGAGTTATGCGTGGGCACCATTGCTTTGCCCGCCAGGTACATGTGGCTGTCGTTGTCCACTTCGACACAACGCACGGCAACCGACTCGATCGGGCGCACGTCCACAATGAAGCGCGAGCCACAGCGCGAGGTACCCGCTGTAGCCCGGCGCTCCTTGTGCGTTATGGCCTTTCGCTCCAATGCGAACACTTTGTCGTCCGTGGAAAAGGTCAAGGTGTAAGCGATGCTGGACGATTCGCAGCGGCCCGGGACGCGCTTGGTCGAGGTTTGGCAGCGATAGCCCAGGCTGACGATGAGCTCGTTGACGTCGCTCGCCAGCCGTTGACTGGTGACTGAAAATTGGACTGCGCCACCCGCGGTCACGGTTCCGTCGGTGTCGAGCAAACCGGCGAGCACGGCACGCCGCTGCGTTTCGGACGCCCGCAGGTATTCCGTTGGAATGTGCTTGTCACCAAGCACCCCGATCGTCCGCAGGCGTGCCTGCAATGTGCCCACGGCGAAGTGGCATTTCTGGCACAACCGCAGCCCTGCCGACGGTCCGCCGCAGCGAACGCACGTCGGGCTCGGCACCGCGGCAGAGACAAACCGGGCCCTGCCACCGCACGAACGCCCACAGGTCCGTACTTGACTGGTTTGCGGAATGAACGACCTGCCGCATACCACGCACTGGCGCGCGCCGGGCTCAGCGCCAGCCGGTAGGCGCAGCTGATAGCGGTACCGGGCGGATTCCGACGGAACGGCAACAATGCCGTCCGCTTCGATCCGCATGACGATTTCGGGATCGGCGGTGGTGATCTGCGCGGCGGCACTGGTCCCATCGCCCAGCCAAGCGCCGAGAGTGTATGCCGGAACCAATAATTCGCGCTCCGGAAGGTCGAGCGCGCGCGCATTGACCACGCTGTGGTTCAGTCGCCGATCTTGCACGGGGCAGCGCAGACTTGCGGCGATCTCGGCCGTGGTCCGCACCGCCGCAAAGGTCCGCTGATTTTTGTACCTGTTGTAGCCGACCGCCGCCGCCTGCGCCGACTTCCGGGATGCGCGTGTTTCGGTCAGCCATTGATGCGCCGCGTCGGCGACGATCACGGTCCCATCAGAGAATTCGACCTCGTAGCAAGGCCGCCCCAGCATTACATCGGTCGCGGCCACCACCCGCGTCGGCCGCCCGTCGGCTCCGAGCAACTCATCGCCGACGTCGAGATCACCCATCGTGGTCCAGCCGGTCGGCGTCGGCAGCAGCGTGTCCAGCGCGAGCGCCTTGCCCACGCCAGGCCTGGCCGCCACGATGATCATCTGCCCGGCGTGCAGGCCGTTGGTCACCTCGTCGAGCTCGGTGAAGCCGGTCGGCACGCCGCGTGCGACGCCGCCGTTCGACGCGATGGCGTCGATCTCGTCCATGGTCGGCTGCAGCAGATCCTCGAGCGGGACGAAGTCCTCCGACGTCCGGCGCTCGGCCACCTCGTAGATCTCGGCCTGCGCGCGGTCGACCACCTCGGCCACGTCGGCACCCTCGGCGCCCGCGTAGCCGTACTGCACGACCCGCGTGCCCGCCTCCACGAGGCGCCGCAGCAACGCCTTCTCGGCCACGATGGTCGCGTAGTAGCTCGCATTGGCTGCGGTCGGCACCGTCGAAATCAGCGTGTGAAGATACGGTGCGCCGCCGATGCGGCGCAGCAGGTTCCGGCGGTCCAGCTCCGCGGCGACCGTCACCGCGTCGGCTGGCTCGCCACGCCCGTAGAGATCGAGGATCGCGTCGTAGACGTTCTGATGCGCGGGGCGGTAGAAGTCGCCGGGCCGCAGCCGTTCCAGCACGTCGGCGATGGCGTCCTTGCTCAGCAGCATGCCGCCCAGCACCGCCTGCTCGGCCGCCAGATCCTGCGGTGGCTGCCGGCCGAAGTCCTCGCTTGGCGGCGAGGAATCCATGCCCGACGCCAAGTCATCGACGACCGCCACGGATTCCCTCCTCCCCTGATTCACGCATCCGAACATACATTCGATAGCCGGTATCGAGCGTAAGTCAAGGTGCTGACAACGCGCGCCCCGGAGCACCCGCACGCCCGGCGCCGGGACGACGTTAAACGTTGCTGGCTAGTACGCAAAGGGGGTGCTGTTTATGAAGCTGTGCATCGTGTGTGCATATCCGTCGACACCTGTGTTGAGCGGGGTGTGGAGAACCTGTGGATTAATGCAAAGGGCTAGGACATCAGTGCAGATACCGGCCATACAACGGCATGGAATTCGTGTGGACAAGAATCTCTACGGCGTGTCGGGCCAGGTTACTGCCCCGGGCGTGTTGGCTTTCCGCCGTGTTTTCCCAGCGTTACGGGCCGGTAACGCGCCCAGGCGAAATGCACCCCAGAAATAGTTCGCCAGGGAGCACGTCCGCGATCCCTGTCAGCGGCGCGCGGCGGCGTGCCCGCAGCACAAGAAGCCCGGCGGCGGCCGATCGGGCCACCGCCGGGCTGCGAGCAAATGTCGGGCGCTTAGCTCTGCGCGACGACCTCGAGCGCGAGCTCGACGTCGACCTCGGGGTGCAGGTGCACCGCCACCGGGTGGGTCCCGACGGCCTTGATGTGCGATTTCGGCAGGCGCACGATGCGTTTGTCCAGGTTGGGACCGCCGGCCTTCTTGATCGCGGCGACGACATCGCTGGCCGTCACAGAGCCGAACAACTTTCCGGAATCGGCGGCGGTCTTCACCGGCAGCGAGACCGGGCCGAGCGCCTCGATCGCCGTCTTGAGTTCGTTGGCGTGCCCGAGGTCGCGGACGGCCTTGGTTTCGCGGGCGCGGCGGATGTCGTCGGCCTGCTTCTGTGCGCCGCGGGAGGCCACGATCGCCAGCCCGCGCGGGAGCAGGAAGTTGCGGCCGTAACCGTCCTTGACCTCGACCGTGTCGCCGACGGCACCCAGGTGGTCGACGTCAGCCGTCAGAATCAGCTTCATCGTTTCGTACTTTCGGTAGGCCTGCGGCGACTATCGCGCCGAGGAGGTAAAGGGCAGCAGCGCCACTTCGCGGGCGTTCTTCACCGCGATGGCGATGTCACGCTGGTGCTGCACGCAATTGCCGGTGACGCGACGCGCACGGATCTTGCCGCGCTCGCTGATGTAGGTACGCAGCAGCGCGGTGTCCTTGTAGTCGATCGCTTGATCCTTCTTGGCGCAGAAGACACATTTCCGTGCCTTGACCGGCTTTTCCGGAGCCGGCCGCCGCTTGTTGGACTTGGCCATGTCTGTTTTTCTTTCCGTTCTCTTTTACTGAAGTTTTTTCAATCAGAAGGGCGGTTCGTCGTCCCCGCCGCCGAACGAGCCCGATGCGGGGGCACTGCCCCACGGGTCGTCCGCGGGTGCGCTGGTCGCCGGCGCCGCCTGTTGGCGCGATCCGCCACCGCCGCCACCACCGAAGCCGCCACCGCCACCGCCGCTGCGGCTGGCCTTATTGACCTTGGCCGTGGCATACCGCAGCGAAGGCCCGATCTCGTCGACCTCGACCTCGACGACGGTGCGCTTCTCACCTTCACGAGTCTCAAAAGAGCGTTGCTTGAGCCGGCCTGTGACTATCACCCGAGCGCCGCGCGTGAGGCTTTCCGCGACATTCTCGGCGGCTTCCCGCCAGATGTTGCACCGCAGGAACAGCGCCTCACCGTCTTTCCATTCCCCGCTCTGGCGGTCATAGATCCGGGGTGTCGACGCCACGGTGAAGTTCGCGACGGCGGCACCCGACGGGGTGAACCGCAATTCGGGGTCGGCGGTCAGGTTTCCAACAACGGTGATAGTGGTGTCACCAGCCACAATTTCCTCCTCGTTCCGACCTGTTCCTCGCCGCTCCGGTGATGGGTGTCATGAGCGTACTTTCGCTGAGCTCTCCACAGCCTAGGCAGGTGCGCCGACGAGAGGCACGCGACGCAGCCAAGGCTGTTAGTGCTTGTCGGTGCGCATCACCTTGGTGCGCAGTACCGACTCGTTGAGGCTCAGCTGGCGGTCGAGCTCGGACACGGTCGCCGGCTCGGCCTTCAGGTCGACGACGACGTAGATGCCTTCGGCGTGCTTGGCGATCTCGTAGGCCAGACGGCGCCGGCCCCAGATGTCGACCTTGTCGACGGATCCACCATCCTTGCGGACGACGTTGAGGAACGTCTCCAAGGACGGGGCAACGGTACGCTCGTCGAGCGTGGGGTCAAGAATGACCATGATTTCGTATGGACGCATGGAAACCTCACCACCTCCTCTGGTCTCAAGCGGCCACGGACGTTCCGTGGCAGGAGGGTCGCCTGCGTCGGCAACCGCATCAGGCTACCGGATAGCGGGCTGACCAGAAAAATCCGGCCGATTGGGCAACTTCGCTACTGCCGGGCAGCCAGGTATTCCTCGGCCCGGGCCACCGTCGCGGGATCGGCCCTGGCGAGCGCGCCCGAGTCGAAGGGCGGCTGCGGGTCGTATTCGACGAGCAGCTGAGCCGCCTGCGCGGCCTCGCGATCGACGAGCAGCTCCACCAGACGCAGGGCCATGTCGATGCCGCTGGACACCCCGGCCGCGGTGATGATCCGCTGCGGCAAATGTTCGACGACTCGCTCCGGCACGTAGCGGGCACCCAATCCGTTGAGGAGGTCGGCGGCCCGCCAGTGGGTGGTGGCGGTGAGCCCGTCCAGCAGACCGGCCGCGGCCAGCAGCAGGGCACCGGTGCACACCGAGGTGGTGAACGTGGTGTTCGGATGTACCGCTTGCAGCCATGCCCGGACGGCCTCGTCATGAACGAGCTGGCGGGTGCCGATGCCGCCGGGGAACACCACCACGTCGGGCTTATCCACCTCGTCGAAGGTGAGGTCGCAGCTGACACCGAGCATTCCGTTCTCGGTCCGCACCTCACCGCGCTGGTGCCCGACGAACACGACGTCGATCGACGGAATGCGTTGCAGCACTTCGTAAGGGCCCACCGCGTCGAGTGCGGTGAATCGCGGGAAGATCGGGATGGCGACCTGCGTCATGGCGCTGGGGCCACTCCGCTGGCCATCGCGGGTTGCTCGTCGGCGTCGTGGGATTCCGGGACGCTCGAGCGGCGCGAACCAACCGGCCGCAACCAATCCGGCACCCAGCCGGGCGGCGCGTCGGGTGCGCGGTCGAAGGGCCCTCCCGCCGGATCGTCCACGCGGCCGCCCCAGCGCACCAAGTCCTCACCGGTCCGATAGATCTGGCGAATAACCAACGCGCACAACATGATAACCGCGATGTCTCGCAGCAGCACGGTGGTGGTGAAGAACTGTTCGGGCAGCGAACGGTTGGGGTTGCCGTACAGGTAATACATCCGCGGCACCCACACCAGCGCGTCGACGGTCATCCACGCCAGCAGTAGCCGCCGATGCGGGAGTGCGAGCACCGCCAGCGGCACCAGCCACAGCGAGAACTGCGGGCTCCACACCTTGTTGGTCAGCAGGAAAGCGGCGACCACCAGAAACAGCAGCTGCGCCACCCGTGGCCGTTGCGGGGCGGTCAGCACGATGAATGCGATTGCCGCACAACACGCCACGAACAGCACCGCGACAACGGTGTTGAGCACCGTCGGCGGCTGCCAGAACCCGAGCTTGGGATCGAACCCCCGCCAGCCGGTGAATGACTTGATGACGTTGTACACCGAGTCCATGTCGTCGCCGCGACGGGTGTTGAGCCGGAAGAACTCCGACCAGCCGCGCGGAAAGAACACAAGCACGGGCAAATTCACCAGCAGCCAGGTCACCCCCGCCGCCACCGCGGTGCGAACCCACGCACGCAGGCGCCCGGTCCGGATTCCCAGCAGCAGCATCGGGCCCAGGAACAGCAACGGATACAGCTTCGCGGCGGCACCCAATCCGATCAGCACCCCGGCCAGCACCGGTTTTCGCCGCGCCCAGGCCAGCAGCCCGGCCATCGCGAAAGCCGTTGCCAGCGCGTCGAAGTTGGTGAATATCTGAAAGATCAGTATCGGGGAGGCGGCCACCAGGGCTGCATCCCAGATCCGCCGCCCCGCCAGGCCGGCGCTCGCCCAGACGGTGGCCAGCCAGGCCAGCGCCAGCCCAAAGGCGGCGACGTCGAAGAACATCACCACCTCGGCCACCACCGGGAGCGGGGCGAGCTTGGTCAGCGCCGTATAGGTCTTGGCCAGCGCCATCGACACGTACTGATAGATCCCGGTCAACACCGGATACTCCATGTAGCGCACCGCCGGCTGGCCGTCGTAACGGATCTGCTGGGCACCGGTCGAGTCGGTCTCGACCCAGCTCGACTTGTAGGGAAACTTGCCCTGGCTCAACAACTCTGCGCCGTACAGCGGCACCGTGTCGGAGTAGCACAGCTCGTAATAGGCGCGCTGGTTGTCCCAGTTGGCTACCCGCTGGTCGGCGGTCCCGGTTCCGGTGCTCTGCAGACAGGCCGCCTTCGTCGACCAGCCGAGCGCCAGGAACACCAGCGCGATCAAGAACATCACCCGCACCGGGGTCATCAACCGGGCGCGGCCGATCAGCGCGTGCCGGCCGACCGGTCCCCCG